>JABIRQ010000041.1 GCA_018699755.1 Rhodospirillaceae bacterium
CGACATGCCGCTTTCCCTGCTCCGGCGCTACGTCGCCGAGAACGGGCTGAGCCGAGTCGAGGTGGAACCGGCGGAGGACATCATGGATCCCGGCGCGCTGCGCCGCTTCGTCGGCGCCGTGCGGACGGTCGCCCCCGACGCGACCGGCAGTCCCGTTCTGTTGCTCGAGGCGGGCGACGCGGTCACGGGCGCCATGCGCCAGGCGACGGTCACGGCTCTCGTCGTCATCGCCCTGCTGCTCGTCGTCCTGTTGCGCAGCCTGCGCGACACCTTGCTCGTCCTGGCGCCGCTGCTCCTGGCGGGTGCGCTGACCGGCGCGGCCTCGGTGCTGTTTTCGCTGCCCTTCAACTACGCCAATGTCATCGTCCTGCCGTTGCTCCTCGGCCTCGGCGTGGCCAGCGGCATTCACCTGGTGTTCCGAGCGCGCGACGAAGGCATGGGTCGGCCGCTGCTCTCGACCAGCACGCCGCGCGCCGTAGTGTTCAGCGCGTTGACCACCATGGCGTCCTTCGGCAGCCTCGTGGTGTCCAGCCACAAAGGCACGGCGAGCATGGGCGAGTTGCTGACCGTGGCCATCGGCTTCACCCTGCTTTCGACCCTCGTGGTGCTGCCCGCGCTGCTCGCCGCGTTCGGGCGCCCATCCGGAAACGTGACCGAAGACATGCTCGAAGGCGAGGCCGGCTGAACCCGGCCGGTCTGGACGGGCGATGCGCGGCCGTCATACAAGGGCGCGCGAATACGAAATGGAGAACGACCGTCGGGCGGATCGAGCCGGTTGATCCGGGGCGAGCCCGGGGCGAAAAGGGCAAGGGGTTGAACTTGGAGGCATTGATGCTGGCCGCCGGGATCGGCGATCGGCTCGGCGGCAGCGCCGACGGGCGCCCGAAGGTGCTGATGCACTTCGGTGGCGAATCGTTGCTGGCGCGCCACATTGCGATTCTGCGCGACGCCGGACTCGGCCGTCTGACCATGGTCACCGGGCATAACCGTGAGATGATCGAGGATGAGATCGACCGGCTCGACGCCCGCGATTTCGTGCGCACGGTCTTCAACTCCGATTTTCGCGAGGGCAGCGTCGTTAGCATGCATGTCGGGCTGGCCGCGCTCGACCCGGTGGGTCCGTTCCTGTTCATGGACGGCGACGTGCTCTACGACCGGCGCATGATCGAGCGTCTGGTCGGCGCCGGGCGCGAGAACCGCTTCCTGCTCGATCGCGAATTCCTGCCGGGCGACGAGCCGGTGAAGCTATGTCTGCGCGCCGGCCGCTTCGTCGAATTCCGCAAGAAGGTCGAAGTCGAATACGACCTCTGGGGCGAGTCCGTCGGGTTCTTCCGGTTTTCGCCGGACATGGCCCGGATCCTGAGAATGCGGGCCGAAGCCTATCTCGCCGAGGGGCGAAGGCTGGAGCCCTACGAAGAAGTTATCCGCGATGCGCTTCTGGCCGCCGGAGACGGTGTCTTCGGATACGAGGACGTGACCGGCCTGCCCTGGGTCGAGATCGATTTTCCAGGTGACATTCGCCGGGCCGAGACCGAGATTCTGCCCCTGCTCCGGGACGGCGGCGCGGCGTGAAGGCCCTGGTCACCGGCGCGACCGGTTTCGTCGGCTCGGCCGTCATGCGCCGCTTGCTGGAGCGCGGCGCGACCGTCCGCGTCCTCGCGCGCGCCGGCAGCGACCGGCGCAACATCGAAGGCCGGCCGGTCGAGATCGTCGAAGGCGGATTGAACGATGCCACGGCCCTCGACAAGGCGGTCGAGGGTTGCGAGGCGGTCTTTCATGTCGCCGCGGACTATCGTCTCTGGGTGCCCGATCCGCCGGCCATGTACCGGGCCAATGTCGACGGGACCAGGGCCGTGATGCTCGCCGCCGCGCGCGCCGGAGTCCGCCGCATCGTTTATACCAGCAGCGTGGCGACCCTGGGCCTGCACGCCGACGGCTCGCCCGCAGACGAGACGACGCCCTCGACCCTCGACGACATGATCGGTCACTACAAGCGCTCGAAATTCCTGGCGGAGGAAGAGGTCCGCCGCCTGGCGCGGGCGGAGGGTCTGCCCGTGGTCATCGTCAATCCCTCGACCCCGATCGGGCCCGGCGACATCAAGCCGACGCCGACCGGGCGGATGATCGTCAATGCCGCCGCCGGGAGGATGCCCGCCTATGTCGATACCGGCTTGAACATCGCCCATGTCGACGATGTCGCCGAGGGCCATCTGCTCGCCATGGACAAGGGCCGCGTGGGCGAGCGCTATATCCTGGGCGGCGAGGACATGACCCTGGCGGATATCCTGACCAGGGTCGCCGAGATCGCGGGCGGGCGGCCGCCGCGATTCAGCCTGCCCCACGGTCTGATCATGCCCGTCGCCTATGTCGCGGAAGGGTGGTCGCGCCTGACCGGGCGAGGCGAGCCGATGGTGACGCGCGATGGGGTGCGCCTGTCGCGCAAACGCATGTTCTTCTCCTCGGCCAAGGCGGCGCGGGACCTCGGCTATTCGTCCCGGCCCGCCGCCGAAGCTCTCGCGGATGCCGTCCATTGGTTTCGCGAGTTCGAATATCTGGCGAAATAACCCCGCCGGCTTTGGGGTTGATAATTCCTGCAAAGTGTTGATTTCGTACCTTTCGCGCAGCATGTTGGCGCGAACTGGCGATGCTCGGATGGTCGAGCGACGGAAAGGGGATCAGATGCGTGTAGTTTTGGCGCAGCCGCGCGGATTTTGCGCCGGAGTCGAACGAGCGATCGAAATTGTCGAGCGCGCGCTGAAACTCTATGGCCCCCCGGTCTATGTCCGTCACGAGATCGTCCACAACAAGCATGTCGTCGAGGACCTGAAGGCGAAGGGCGCGATCTTCGTCGAAGAGGTGACCGAAGTGCCCGAGGGTGCGATCACCGTGTTCAGTGCCCATGGCGTGTCCGAGGCGGTCGAGGACGAAAGCGGCGCGCGCAGCCTGTCGGTGATCGATGCCACCTGC
>JABIRQ010000295.1 GCA_018699755.1 Rhodospirillaceae bacterium
GGCGGCACGACGACCAATTGGGGCACATAGAAGCTCCACCCGTCATAGCCCGTCAGGTAGTTCATGTTGGCCGGATCGGCCTCGATCAGGACCTCGATGCCCTTCTCGGCCATGGCCGCGCGCACCTTGGCCAGGCGCTTGGCGTATTCGTTCTTCGTGAAGACGGGTTTCATGCGGTCCTCCTGGGATGGGCGCGCGCCCCATTGCCATGGCGGCCACGCGCGGGGAGAATTATCGAGGGCCGCAAGCGGCGACACAAGGTGAGGCATTCATGACATCGAGCGCATATTTCGCAGCCGACTACCAGGAGGCGCGGGGCAAGTTCCTGGACGCGGCCAAATCCGCAGGCATGGCGGTGACGAGCCATCCGCATCCGGGCAAAGGCCCGGACGGCGGCGCCCTGGCGATGGACGTGGCGGTGGCGGGCGACGCGGCCTGCCCGAACGCGCTCATTTGCGTTTCGGCCACACATGGGGTCGAGGGATTCTGCGGCTCGGGCGCGATGGTCGGCCTGATGCGCGAGGGCATCGTGGCGGAGCGGCCCGAGGACACCGCGGTGGTGCTGGTCCATGCCCACAACCCCCACGGCTTCGCGCATCTGCGGCGCACGAACGAGGACAATATCGACCTGAACCGCAACTTCGTCGACCACGCGCGCGGCCATCCCGCGAACCCGGACTACGCCGAAGTGCATCCCTGGCTGGTGCCGGACGACTGGGACGGCCCGGCGCGCGCGGCGGCGGACACGGCGATCGCCGGTTACATCGCGGCCCATGGCGAGGCGGCCTATCAGCGGGTCGTCAGCATGGGCCAGTACAGCCATGCCGACGGGCTGTTCTATGGCGGCGTCGCGCCGTCCTGGTCGAACGAGAATTGGCGGGCGGTCCTGCGCGAGCATGGGGCGAATCGGAAGCGCCTCTGCGTCATCGACTATCACACGGGGCTGGGTACGCGCGGATACGGCGAGATCCAGTTCGAGCGCGGGCCCGAGGATCCGGAGTTCCTGCGCGCCCAACAATGGTGCGACGGGCAGGTCACCTCGCCCGAGGACGGCACCTCCTCCTCGGCGGCGGTCACGGGCTACATGGCCGTCGCGGCAGCCGAGGAGGCGCCGAAGCCGGAGCGCACCTGCATCGCCATCGAATACGGGACCCTGCCCTGGGAGACCGTGCTCGCGGCCGTGCGTGCGGACAACTGGCTCTATGCGAAAGGCGACGTGAACGCGCCTCTCGGCCGGGAGATCAAGCGCGCGATTCGCGACGCCTTCTACGGCGACGACGACCAATGGAAGGCCGACGTGTTCGACCGCGCCGTCGAGGTCACCCGCTGGTCCTTTAAAGGGTTGGCGGACGGCTGAGCCACCGCCGCCGATTGACCCGGCGCAGCGGCCCGTGGCCTGTTAGGCCGCATGAGCGGATCGATGGAGACCAACCGGGTCGTGGCCTGCCGGGGCGGCGGCCGGACCGAGATCGAGGCGCGGCCCGCGCCCGTGGCGGGGCCGGGCGAGATGGTCCTGGGCCTGCGGGTCGTCGGGCTGTGCGGCACGGATCTGTTCAAGCTGGGCGCGGGCGGCGATCCGCCGGGCTTGGTGCTGGGCCACGAACTGGTCGGCGAGGTCCTGGACCTGGGGCCCGGGGTCGAGGGATTCCTCACAGGCGACCGGGTCGCCGTGCCCCATCACGTGCCCTGCGGTGAATGCATCTATTGCCGCCACGGCAGCGAGACCATGTGTGATGGCTTCCGCGAGAATCTGCTGGAGCCGGGCGGTTTCGCCGAACGGGTGCTGGTGCGCCCGCGCGCCGCATCCCTGGCCGCGCGAAAAGTGCCCGACGCGGTCGCGGACGAGGCGGCGGTGTTCATGGAACCGGCGGCCTGCGTGCTGCGCGGGGTGCGGCGCTCAGGGCTGAACGTGGACAACGAGGGCGACGGGGCCGCGGGCGACGGGGTGGCGGGTGACGGGGCGGCGATCCTGGGCGGCGGCTCCATGGGCCTGCTGCATCTGCTGGTCCTGCGCGCGCTGTTTCCCGCCATGCCCTTGGTCGTGGTCGACCCGGTCGAGGAACGCCGCGCCCTGGCCGTCGAACTCGGCGCGAGCGCGGCGGCGGCACCGGACGAGGCGCGGGCGGCGATGCTTGGCGAGACCGGCGGCGCGGGCGCGGGCGCGGTGTTCGACACGGTCGGCGGCGCACGCCTGCTGGAAGCCGGGATCGGCCTGACCCGGCGCGGCGGCACGGTCATCCTGTTCGCCCATGCGCCCGAGGGCCAACGCGCGGATTTCGACCTCAATACCTTGTTCAAACACGAGCGCCGGGTGATCGGCAGCTATTCCGGCGCCCTGGCCGAGCAGGAAGAGGTCTTCGGCCTGATGGCGGACGGGCGGCTCGACCCCGCGCGCCTGGTCACCCACCGCCTGCCCCTCGACCGCTTCGAAGAGGGCCTGCGCCTGAGCCGCGAGCGCAAGGCCCTCAAGGTCCTGTTCACGCCCGGAGGCTCGGCATGAGCCTGCCGGCGACCATGACCGGAGCGGTCCTGACCGGTCCCGAAGCGATCGAAATTCGCCAGGTGCCCGTGCCTCGGCCCGGGCCCGGCGAGATCGTCCTGAAGGTCGAGGCGGCGACGACCTGCGGGACGGACGTCAAGGTTTTCCGCCGGGGCGGCCATCCCCGGATGCTGAAAGTCCCGACCCTGTTCGGCCATGAGATGGCGGGCCGGATCGCCGCCCTGGGCGACGGCGTGGACGACTGGCGCGAGGGCGACGCGGTGGTGGTCTCCAACTCCGCGCCCTGCGGGGCCTGCGCCATGTGCCGCCTGGGCCGCGAGAATCTGTGCGAGGACCTGGCCTATCTGAACGGTGCCTTCGCCGAGTACCTGCACGTGCCCGCCCGTTTCGTGTCGCGCAGCCTGCACCCGATTCCGCCGGGCCTGGATTTCGGCCGGGCCGCCATGACCGAACCCCTGGCCTGCGTGCTGCACGGCATGGATGCCTGCGAGCTGGAGCGTTACGCCACCCTCGGCCCGGTCGAGACGGTGGTCTTCGGGGCCGGGCCGATCGGCCTGCTCTTCGTCGCCGCCCTGGCCGCCGAGGGGCACCGGCCGATCCTGGCCGACCCGAACCCGAACCGCCTGGACGTCGGACGCGCCCTGGGCGCCTGGCACACCCTGGCCATCGAACGCGGCGGCGGCCAGGCGGAGGCAGTGCGCGCGGCAACGGGCGGCGGCGCGGGGGCCTGGGTCGTCGTGGACGCGACCGGGGTGCCCGAGGTCTGGGCCGACGCCCTGGCCGCGGCCCGGCCCGGCGGACTGGTCAACCTGTTCGGCGGCTGCGCGCCGGGCACGACGGTGCCGCTCGACACCCACCGGGTCCATTACAGCGAATTGACCGTCAAGGGCGTCTATCACCACCGGCCCGAGACCGTCCGCCGTGCCCTCACCCTACTGGCCGATCCCGCCTTCCCGGCCGATCCGATCCTGAGCGGCGAACGGAGCATCCCCCAGGTCGAGGAGGCCCTGCGCGCGATGATGGACAAGCGGGCGCTGAAACTCGTGATTCGCGGCACGGCCGGCGCGTGAAGCCCGCCGCGTGACCACACTCGTCCTGCAATCCTGGCGCGCGCGGCGTGAGCCCGCCTGGATCGGGCGCTGCATGGACAGCGTCGAGGCCTGGGCGCGGGCCGAGGGTTTCGCATACCGTTTCCTCGACGATTCCCTGTTCGACCGGCTGCCCGACGGCGCGGCCTCCAAACTGATGCCCCGGCCCCCGATGGCGGCGGATCTGGCGCGCCTGCTGCTGGCGCGCGAGGTTCTGGCCGAGGGCGCGGACCGAGCCGTCTGGCTCGACGCCGACAGTTTCGTCTTCGCGCCCGATCGCCTGATCCTGCCCGATGCGCCCTATGCCTTCGGGCGCGAAGTCTGGGTTCAGCCGAACGGGGACGGTCGCCTGCGCGTCTTCCGCAACGTCCACAACGCCTTCTGCCTGTTCGGCGTGGGCAACCCCGTGCTCGATTTCCTGATCGAGGCCGCGACGCGCATCGCCCTCCGCCTGGACGGCCCGGCTTCGCCCCAGCTTCTCGGCCCCAAGCTGCTGACCGCCCTGCACAACATCGTCGGCTTTCCCCTGATCGAAACGGCGGGCGCGGCGAGCCCCCTGGTCCTGCGCGACCTGGCGGCGGGCGGCGGCCCCGCCCTCGACAAGCTGCGCGCTGAACCGCCGGCGCCCGCCGTCCTCAATCTCTGCGCTTCGCTCGTCGGGCGCGAGAGCGACGGGGTGGCGGTCGACGAAGCCTTGATCGAGACGGCGATGGCGGCCCTGGCCGAGGGCGCGCTCTAGCCCCGCCGCGCGACGAACTCCTGGAAGGTTTCGACCTGTCCGCGCCGGCGGGCTTCTTCGAAGGCGGCGTTGAGGGCGATCTTGCGCTCCAGGGACGCAGCGAAGCGGGCGCGCAGTTCCGGGTCGGCCAGGCCGAAACCGTCCCCGGCCAGCCGCTCGCGCATCCAGCGGTAGCAGGCATCGGCCAGGGCCGCCGAATCGGGGCCATGGCAGACCGAGCCTTTGCGCACCCGGTAGTCGTGGAGCGGCGCGCGAGTCATCGGAATCGGCCCGCAGGCATCGATGAGTTGAAGGTTGAAGATCACATCGTCGCCCAGGCGCGCCTCCGCCTCCCAGGGCCGGACGACCTTGTGCTGGGCAAGGGCCATGATCGGCACCGCAGTCTCCAGGAAGGCGACGCCGTCCAGGGCGAACCAGTTCTCGCCCGGCGCGAACAGGGTGCTCAGTTCGGCGCCGGTCTCGTCGTCGACCACCCGCACGTTGTCCGCCGCCGCGCCATGCGCCACCGCCAGGGGCAGCAAGCGGGCCAGGCGCTCCGGATGGAACAGGTCGTCGGCGTCCAGCGGCGCGACGAAGGCGCCCTCGGCCGCCGCCAGGGCGGTGTTGCGGGCGGCCGGCGCACCGCCTCCGATCCGGCCGGTCGAGACGAAGACCAGGCGCGGATCGGCCAGTCCGGCGGCGGCGAGCAGGGCGCGATA
>JABIRQ010000267.1 GCA_018699755.1 Rhodospirillaceae bacterium
GTTCAGGGTGACGCCGATGCGCGAGCCGTGACGATTGTCGACCTCGGCCCCCAACTCGCCGAACACGGCCTCGACGGCCTTCATGTCGATATTCGCGCTGATCGGATGAGCGTATAGCGCATGCAGGACCTTGCGGTGTTTGTGGTTCACGGGGCGGCCTCCTTTTCGATTCAGCGCCGGGGCGAATAGGTACCGGCGTCGGTGCGAAATTGCGCCTCCGGCGTCCGGTGCGCCTTGATCCAGGGCAATGCGGCGGTCACACCGCTGCAATCCGGATTTGACCGCATTGTCGCACCTGGGCACCGTGCAGCCCCGAATCAGAATCTGAATCGAAGCTCGAATCGGGACCCGAATCGGAAAAGCACGAAAGGACCGCCATGACCGCACCGCGCGCATCCCGAAGCAGCACGCCCGCCCTGGACGGCTTGCCGGGCCGCGTCGGCATTCTGGGAGTCGGCCATATGGGCGGCGCGCTGGTGCGTGGCTATCTCGCCGCGGGTCTCGCGCCCGAACGCCTGGTCCTTTCGCCGCGCGGCGCGGAGACCGCCGCCTTCTCCGCCGCGCACGGCCTGGCCGTCGCCGCGGACAATGCCGACCTGGTCGCGCGCGCCGACGCCGTGTTGCTCTGCGTCCGTCCGCCCCAGGCCGTGGAGAGCGTGGCGGGCCTGCCCTGGCGGCAAGGCCAGACTCTGGTCTCGACCTGCGCCGGATCGTCCATCGCCAAGCTGCGCGAGGCGGCGGGCGAGGCGCCGACGATCGCCCGGGCCATGCCCATGACGTCCTGCGAGATCGGCTTGAGCCCGACCGCGATCTATCCGGACGATGCGACGGCCGCCGCCTTGATGGCCCCCCTGGGCCTGGTCGAACCCTTGGGCAGCGAGGCCGAGTTCGCCCTCGTCACCGCCCTGGCCGTCGCCTTTACCCTGACCCACGACCTGATCGGCCGGACCGGCGACTGGGCCGCGGCCAACGGCCTCGACCCGGCCGCCGCGCGGCGCCTGACGGCGACCCATTTCGAGGGTGCGGCGCGCATCATGGCCGCCAACCCGGAGCGGTCCGGCGACAGCTTCGTCCGCGGCTTGGCGACCAAGGGGGGCGTGGCGGAGGCGGCCTACGAAACCCTGCGCCCGCGCGCCTATGGCGAGGCCTGGGGCGAGGCGTTCGACGCCGCCCTGCGCCGGATTCGCGACCTGGAGGACCGGCGCGGCTGAGCCGGCGACGGATCAATCCTCCGGCAGGGGGATGAACTCCGTCTCGTCCGGCACGGGGTCGAAACGGCCGGCCCGCCAATCCGCCTTGGCCTGCTCGATCCGTTCCTTCGAGTGGGACACGAAATTCCACCAGATATGACGCGGCCCGTCCGCCGTCGCCCCGCCCAGCAGCATGAGACGGCAAGCGGAAGGCGCCTCCACCGCGATGCCGTCGCCGGGACGCAGGACCAGGAAGCTGCCCGCCTCGAACCGGTCGCCGGCGATCTCGGCCACCCCCTCCAGAACATAGAGCGCGCGTTCCTCGTGCTCGCCGGGCACGGGCAGGCGGCCGCCCTGCGCCATGCGGATATCGGCATAGATCGTGTCGCTATGGACCGCGACCGGCGAGGTCTCGCCCCAGGCCGTGCCGCCGACCAGGGTGGCGGCGACCCCGCCATCCTCGATCACGGGCAGGGACTCGGCGGCGTAATGCTGAAAGCCTGGGGCCATCTCTTCCTTCTCGCGTGGCAGGGCCATCCAGATCTGCAAGCCGAAGGCGCGGAATTCGCCGGTCCGCGCCTCGGGCGGCGTGCGTTCGGAATGGACGATGCCGGAGCCAGCGGTCATCCAGTTGACCTCGCCCGGCCGGATCGGCTGGACGAAGCCCAGGCTGTCGCGATGCAGGATCTCGCCCTCGAACAGCCAGGTCAGAGTCGACAGGCCGATATGGGGATGGGGCCGCACGTCCATGCCCGCGCCGGGCGGAAAGACCGCCGGGCCCATCTGGTCGAAGAAGATGAACGGCCCGACCATGCGCCGTTCCTTCGCGGGCAGGGCGCGGCGCACCTCGAAGCCGCCGATGTCGCGCGAGCGCGGCACGATCACCAGGTCGACCGGCGGACAGCCCTTCGCCTGCGCGCAATCCGCGTCCTTCGCCGGGCGCCAACTCACTGCGGCCTCCTCGGACTTGCTATGGCACCTAGACGATCTGGTTCTTGAGCCCGGCCTCGCCGCGCTCCAGCCGCCCCAGATTCTCCATCAGGAGATCGATGATGCGGTTCTCGTAATGCTGGGTTTCGCCGCCGGCATGGGGGGTGATGAAAATATTCTTCGCGTCCCAGAGCGGCGAGGATTCGGGCAGCGGCTCCTCGGGCACCGTGTCCAGGGCCGCGCCGGCGACCCCGCCGCTGTCGAGAGCCGCGATCAGGGCGTCCTGATCGACGCAGCGTCCGCGCGCCATATTGACCAGATAGGCGGTCGGCTTCATGGCCGCGAGGGCGGCGGCGTCGATCATCTTCTCGGTCTCAGGGGTCAGCGGGCAGGTCAGCAGCACGAAATCGGCCTTGGGCAGCAGCCCCGGCAGATCGCCGAAGGCATGCACCGAATCGGCCGCGCCCCCACCGGCCTCTGGATTGCGGCGCACGCCGATCACATCCATGCCGAAAGCCTTGGCCAGGGCGGCGGCGCGTTGGCCGATCCGGCCCAGGCCGATGATCAGCAGGGTCTGGCCGCCCAGTTCCGCCTCGCGCATATCCGGGTTGGCGATCATCGGGCGCCAATGCCGCTTGCGCTGGTTATCGACCGCATCGACCAGATGCCGGCTGATCGCCAGCATCAGGGCCAGGGCATGTTCGGCCACGGCTTTCTCGTTCGCCCCCTGGGCGCTGGCCAGGCGGATGCCCTTCGCGGCGAAACCCGCCTTGTCGTACTGGTCCGTGCCCGCGCTGATCGACTGCACGAAGCGCAGACGCGTCGCGCCCTCCAGCAACTCGTTCCGCCACATGCCCGAGGTGACGACCACATCCATCTCGCCGATCCGCGCCTTCAACTCGGCCGGATCGCGGATCTCGACGAAGGAAAGCCCCGTCTTCCGTTCCGTAAACTTGTCGCCCAGGGCATAGGCCGCATGGGCAAAACAGATGGTCAGGTCTTCTTTCTTGGGGAACGAATCGGCCATGGCTCTCTCTTGTCCTTGCGCGGTTTTCCTATCGAGGGCGGAGACTAGCCCACCGGCCATGCCTAAGTCAGGGCCTAGGTCAGACCCCAGCGGTCGAGGGCTCGGAAATAGGGATAGATCACCCGCGTTCCCATGCGCCGGAAGGCCTGGCGCGGCACCGGGTCGAGGGTCGAGACGGAGAGGGGGATGTCGTCCAGGTCCCGCCGTTCGGCCAGGAACTCCGCCGCCACCTTTCCCATGGTCTGGCCCAGGCAGACCGCCCGCGTCGAAAAGCCGATCAAGGCATAGATGTCCTTGTCCAGGATCTGGAAATTGGGAATGAAATCGGGGCGCAGGGCGCAATACCCCTCCCAATAGAACTCCAGCTTGGCGTCGGCGAGCTGGGGGTAGAGTTCCATCAGCCGCATGCGCGTGTGGCGCACGCCCCGCGCATGGCCGTCGCCGAGCGCGAAATGGACGCAGCCCGACATGATCCGGCCCGCCGAATCCCAGCGGCAGAAGCCGCCGGACTTGCGGATATCCGTGAAGCATTGGCGGCTCGGCAGGATGCTTTCGCGCATCGCCTCCGGCAGCGGTTCGGTGAAGGTCTGGAACAGGCGCAGCGGGATGATCGTCCCGGCCAGGCCGGGCCACAGCCCGTCGGTGTAGCCGTTGGTCGCCAGGAACGCCTTGCGCGCCCGGCACCGCATGCCGCCGGCGGTCAGGGTGATGCCGTCGCCGTCGCGCGCGATAGCCGTGACCGGCGCGCGCTCGTGAATCGCGGCCCCCGCTTTCTGGGCCGCCCGGGCGAGACCCCGGCAATTGGCCAACGGGTTCAGGGCGCCCCCGGTCGGATGGCGCCAGCCGCCGAGATAGCCCGCCGCGCCCAACTCGCTGCGCAGATAATCGGCATCGACCCATTCGACCTCGGCCCCATGGGCTTTCCAGTCGTCGTAAACCGCGCGCACCTTGGCGAGGGCTTTCGGCGAATGGGCCGGCTGGATCCAACCGTTCTGCTCGGCGTCGCAATCGATACCCAGCTCGCGGATCTGGTCAAAGATGAAGCGCCCGCCCGTCGTCACGATCTCTGCCAGGGCCTCGCCCTTGCGCCGGCCCAGGACGGCGCTCACGTCGCTCGGCCGGAGCGCGCCGGGGTAATGCGGCGGGGCGATGCCGCCGTTCCGCCCCGAGGCGCCGCTGCCCACCGTCCCGCCCTCGAACAGCCCGACCTTGAGGCCCAGGCGCGCGCCGTGCAGCGCGGTGTTCAGCCCCAGGAAACCGCCGCCCACGATCGCCAGGTCGTAATCCGCCCCCTCGGACATAGGGGTCGGCATGATCGGCGCTTCCTTGCTCGTCTTCGCCCAGATCACGCCGGCCAGATCCGCGTCGCAGCGCGGCACGGCCATCATCGCGCGGCGCCTTTGCCCGCCCGCCGCGCCGTGCTATGGCCGAACGGACGGGGGCCGGGCAGGCTCGCGCAATCCGCGACGGGAGGGACGAGATGGAACGCAAGGCATTCGACTACGCGCCGGCCACGGTCGCCGACTGCGTGGCCGCGGCGGAGCGGTTCGCGGCGGCGTGAGACGATTGGCACAATCATGTGCTGAAGCCCGACTGTCTGTTGAACCCGAACCCCGGTCTCTACGGTCTCGTCATCGAGAACACGACGACCAGA
>JABIRQ010000457.1 GCA_018699755.1 Rhodospirillaceae bacterium
CGCCGTGGCAGGTGGTCGGGCCGACGAGCGAGGCGCAGCACGAGGATTGGCACGTGCCGCACGCCCTATCGACCGAGGAAATCGCGGCCGTGGTCGAGGCCTGGCGCCACGCCGCGATCCGTTCTCGCAAGGCCGGATTCAAGGCGCTGGAAATTCACGGCGCCCACGGCTACCTGATCCACTCATTCTTCTCGCCCCTGTCCAACCGCCGCAACGACGAATACGGCGGCGGGCTCGAGCAGCGCATGCGCTTCGCGCTGGAAGTGACGGAGGCGGTGCGCAAGGAATGGCCGGAAGAACTGCCGCTGTTCTACCGGACCAGCGCGGTCGACGGGGTCGAGGGCGGCGTCGAGATCGCGGACACGGTGGAACTGGCCAAGGCGCTGAAGGAGCGCGGGGTCGACGTCATCGACTGTTCGAGCGGCGGCATTCGCGGCAGCGCGACCTTGGCCCGGGCGCACCGTCCGGTGCCCGGATTCCAGGTGCCCTATGCCGAGCGCGTCCGCCAGGATGCCGGCATGCTGACCATGGCCGTCGGCTATATCACCGAGGCGGACCAGGCCGAAGCGATCCTGCAGGAGGGGCGCGCCGACCTGATCGCCCTGGCGCGAGAGCTTCTCTACAACCCGTTCTGGGCTCTGCACGCGGCCCAGGCTTTGGGCGCCGACCCGGATTTCGAGATGTGGCCCGAACAATACGGCTGGTATCTGACCCGCCGCGCTGCGTCGATGCGGCTGCCGAGAGAAGGCGCGGAGTGAACGGGGTGGCGGAAAAGGGAATCCACGGCCTGCTGCTGCCTTACCGCGATAAATCTCCCAAGGTCGCCGACGGCGCCTTCATCGCGCCGGGCGCCGTGCTGGTCGGCGATATCGAGATCGGGGCGGGGGCGAGCGTCTGGTACAACTGCGTCCTGCGCGCCGACGTCAACCGTATCCGCATCGAGCGCGACGCCAATGTCCAGGACGGCACGGTGATCCATGTCGATCGGGATTTCCCGACCCTGATCGGCGAGGGAGTCCTGATCGGCCATCTCGCCATGGTCCATGGCTGCATCCTGGAGCCGGGCGCGTTCGTCGGCATGAAATCGACCGTGATGGACGGTTGCGTCGTCGAATCCCAGGGCATGGTCGCGGCGGGCGCCCTGCTCTCGCCCGGCAAGCGTGTCGGTCGTGGCGAGCTTTGGGCCGGGGTGCCGGCCAAGCATCGCCGCGACCTGACGCCAGAGGAGATGGAGGACATGGCCGGCACGGCCAGCCGCTATGTCGGATACGCCCAGGCCCATGCCCGCAGCCTGGGAGAGATGACGGGATAGGGAGGGTGCGATGGAAGTCTGGACTTCGCCGGAATTCGACGACCATGAGAAGGTGATGTTCGTCGCGGATCGGGAGACCGGGTTGCGGGCGATCATCGCCATCCACGACACCACCATGGGGCCGGCGGGCGGCGGCTGCCGCATGTGGCCCTACGAGACCACTCAGGCAGCGTTGGACGACGTTCTGCGCCTCTCTCGCGCGATGACCTACAAGCTGGCCTTCATCGGCGCGCGCTATGGCGGCGGCAAGGCCGTCATCATCGGCGATCCGCACGAGGACAAGACGGAGGCCCTGCTGCGCGCCATGGCCCGGGCGGTCGACAAGCTGGCCGGCGCGATGACGATCTCCGAGGATGTCGGCCTGACGGTCGACGATCTTGTGACGTTCAACAAGGAGACGGACTATGTCGTCGGCCTGCCGGGGCAGAGCGGCGACACCTCGCCGCCCACGGCCTACGGCATTTTCTGCGGTTTGAAATCCTGCATCCGCCACGGCCTCGGCAAGGAGTCCTTCGACGGCGTCCATGTGGCGATTCAGGGCTTGGGCAATGTCGGCTACCGACTGGCCGAGCGGCTGGCGACGGCGGGCGGGCGCCTGACCGTCGCCGACGTGGTACCAGAACGGGTGGCGCGGGCGGAAGCCGAACTCGGCGCCGAAAGCGTGGCCGTGGATGGGATCTACGATGTCGAGGCGGATATCTTCGCGCCCTGCGCCCTGGGCGGCGTCTTGAACGACGACACGGTGCCGCGCCTGCGCGTGAGGGTCGTCGCCGGCGGTGCGAACAACCAACTCCACCGGGACCGCCATGCCGATGCCCTGCACGAGCGCGGCATCCTCTACGCCCCCGACTACGTCATCAACGGCGGCGGCGCGATCAACGCCAGCCAGGAGAAGTTCGCCTATGACGAGGCGCGCATCCGCGGCGAGATCGAGGCGATCGGGGGCAAGCTGGACACGATCTTCGAGCGCGCGGCAGGCGCGGGCCAATCGCCCCTCGCCGTTGCCAATCGCA
>JABIRQ010000134.1 GCA_018699755.1 Rhodospirillaceae bacterium
CGGAGCCTCGGGTTCACTCAATCCAACACAGGAGGCCGACATGGCCGAAAATACGGGTATCGACACCGTCAATGACGATGACCTCAAGGACGAGGCACTGGATCGCACAGGTGGTGGGAAGGCGTCTGGGTGCCATAGTTTGATAGGCAGGTCCTAGCCCCTGCGCTTGGCCCAGGCCCCGATTCCGGCACCTTTGCCGGCCAAGCCAGAGCCTACAGCCTGATCGAGCGGCCCGTCCCCATATTCGAAAGAGGTGGGGCGGGCCATTTCGATTCGGGATCCCTCGGCCTCACATCACAGGCCTAAACCCCGGGCCCGATTTGGCACCTACTTAACTCCGCCGATCAGGGTGCCGCTGGTCGCTTGACCGAGAGCTACGCCGCGCTCCTCCGCCCCGCAACCCACCCCGGTGCCAGGCACGATGGGGGTGACCCAGGGCAACATTGGGCGAGCCGGACTCCTCGCCGAAGTCCTGCAGTTCTGCCGGATCAACGCATGATCCTGAATTGGCAGTGCGGGGCGATAGCGCAACCCTCCCCGTACAATCGCTTTAGCGTCGGCCTGTCGGATAGGTAGGTCCTACTAGCCCCTGCGCTTGTCCCAAGGCATGGTTCCGCTCCCTTCTTGCGGGCCGGAACCGTGCCTTGGGCTCACTCTCAACAACTGTGAGGCTGATATGGCCCGGAATACGAGTATCGACACCGTCTCTGGACCGGTGGGAGCGAGAAAATTCTCGGTTGGGCTTTGACGGCATGATCGGGGAGAGCTTGATGAAGCGGTCGGAGTTCAGCGCCCGGCAGATCGCCTTCGTCCTGCGCCAAGCGACGAGCGGCATCCGCAATGGCTCGACTAGGAACCAGTGAGAGAAACACGATCAAGGGGCGTGTTTTCGCAGCACATATCAAGTGCGCCCCTTGGCCCGCGATAAAGACAATAATCCTATCCTCTAAAATAATACCAGAATTAAGCAAAGGCTCGATATTGACTATAGTTTCGCTTTTATAAAATATTTATTGGTATTTATTTAGGATTCTGATTGTATTTTTGGGTAAAATATCATAAATATTATCTAATAATATTACCGAAATAATAAATGGTGTTGTCGTGCTTGCAGAACCCTCCACGCGAACTGCGCGCGTTACGCAGCCCACGGCGTATCTCGATGCCGCACCGCACGGGACGCCGGTCGCAACTGCGGCGGCGACCGAAAGCGCGACCGCGATCGTCTATTGCGAAGCGAATTTCGGCGCCGTCGACGGCAAGACCGCCAACGGATTGGTCCGTCACTCGGAGAAGTACGAGATCCTCTCGGTCATAGACAGCGAGAAGGCCGGCCTGGACACCGGCATGGTGCTCGATGGGACGCCGAACGCTATCCCCGTCTGCCGCGATCTCACCGCCGCGCTGGCACTTGCCGGCCAGGTGCCCGATTTTTTCATCTACGGGATGGCGCCGGCGAGCGGCCTGCTGTCGCCGCGCGAGCGCGCCCTCCTGCTCGAGGCCATGGAACTCGGCATGAACATCGTCAACGGCCTGCACGAGTTCCTCAACGACGATCCGCAATTCGCGGCCGCGAGCGCTGCATGCAATGTGACAATCCTCGACGTTCGCAAGCCACGCGCGCTGAAGGGCCTGCGCACGTTCAGCGGCCGTATAGCAGAGGTTTCCTGCCCACGCATCGCGGTGCTCGGCACCGACTGCGCCATCGGCAAGCGCACCACCGCCACCATCCTGACCCAGGCGCTCAACGATGGCGGCGTCAAGGCAGTGATGATCGGCACCGGCCAGACCGGCCTGATCCAGGGCGCCCGCTACGGTATTGCGCTCGACGCCGTGCCGTCGCAATTCTGCGCCGGCGAACTCGAAGCCACTATCATCGAGGCGTTCGAGGCCGAGCGTCCCGACGTTATCATCATCGAGGGCCAAGGCGCGCTGAGCCATCCCGCCTACTCGACCTCGTCCTTCATCCTGCGTGGCAGCTGTCCCGATGCCGTCGTGCTGCAGCACGCGCCGGGGCGTACGCAACGCTGCGACTTTGCAGCGATGGCGATGCCGACGCCGGCCAGAGAGATCAATCTCATCGAGACGTTCGCCGACACGAAAGTCATCGGCCTGACGATCAACCACGAGAATATGACCGACACCGAAATCGATGCGGCGATCGTGCGCTACGAGGGCGAACTCGGCATCCCCGTCACCGACGCGCTGACCCGGTCGCCGGCCGATCTGGTGGCGATGGTCCGCGCGGCCTTTCCGGGATTCGGGGGCATGCCGACCGCCGACGCGGCATGACCGCGCCGCGGCTGGAGATCGACCTCGACAAGATCCACCACAATGCGAGTACGCTGGTCGAGCGGCTCGGCGCGCGCGGCATCGGGGTCACCGGAATCACCAAGGCCGCGCTCGGTGCGCCGGAGATTGCCGCCACGCTGATCGCCGCCGGCGTGCGCGGCCTCGGCGATTCGCGTGTCGAGAACATCGAGACGATGCGCCGCGCGGGTATCTCGGCGCCGATGACTCTGATCCGTTCGCCGATGCCGAGCCAGGTCAAGCGGGTCGTCGCGCAGGCCGATATCAGCTTCAACACCGAGCTCGAAGTGGTCGGCCGGCTCTCTTTCGCCGCGCAGGCTGCACGGCGCACGCACGGCATCGTGCTGATGGTCGAACTCGGCGATCTGCGCGAAGGCATCATGCCCGGCGACCTCGAGTCCAGCGTGCTCAAGGTGCTCAGCTTTCCCAACATCGCTTTGCGCGGCATCGGCACCAACCTCGCCTGCCGCAGTGGCGTGGCGCCCGACGCGCGCAACATGGCCGAACTGTCGGCGCTAGCCGACCGCATCGACGCGGGTTCCGGCGGACGACTCGGCATCGTCTCCGGCGGCAATTCAGCCAACCTCTCCTGGGCGCTGAGCGGCGCCGATACCGGGCGAATCAACGATCTGCGCCTGGGCGAAGCGATCCTGCTCGGCCGCGAGCCGCTGCATCGCCGGCCGATTGACGGCCTGCACACCGACGCCATCACGCTGATCGCCGAGGCCATCGAATCGAAACTCAAACCGTCGAGGCCGTGGGGCGAGATCGGCCAGAGCGCGTTTGGCGCGGTGTCGGCGAGCGCCGTGAAACCGGATTCCGGCCACGGCATGCAGCCGGGCCGCACCGTGCAGACGATCTTCGCGCTCGGCCGCCAGGACACCGATCCGGACGGGCTCGTGCCGCCCGATGGCATCGACGTTCTTGGGTGCAGCAGCGACCATCTCATCGTCGGTTCAAGCGGCCACCCGTTGTCCGTCGGTGCCGAGATCCGGTTCCAACTCAATTACAGCGCGCTGGCCCGCGCCATGACCTCACCCTTCGTCGCCCGGGTCATGAAGGAGAGCAGCGCGCCCATTCGCGAATCCGCCGCGACGTATTGAGCCTGCGACGCGGCAACCAGACACCCGGAATCGAAACGGCCCGCCGCACCTCTTTCGAATGTGGGGACGGGCCGCTCGATCAGGCTGTGGACGCCGGTCCCGCGAGGGATCGGGAACCATGCCCTGGGACAATCGTGGGCGTCAGGACCTATCTAGCTGAGACGGGCGCGTTCCCCCTTGAGTGAACAACCTCTGCCCATCCACGCGGTCGAGCGCCTCGTCTCCGAGGTTGTCTTCATTGAAGCTGTCGGTCGCAGCATTCTCGGCCATATCAGTCTTCCTTGTTTTGAGCTGGAGCAGTATCGCCACAGCCCCGAATCGAAGCGGCTCGCCCACTGGGGCGAGCCGTTTGATTAGGCTACCACCTGCCTAGTGACGAGTACAGGCGAGAGAAGCTCCATTACAAAGCTTCCCCCCGTCCACGCGGTCGAGAGCCTCGTCACCGAGGTGGTCTTCGTGGATATCGACAATACGGTCTTCCGCCATCTTGGCCTCCCTGTTGGATTGAGTGAGCCCGAGTTGCCGGTTAAGCGAACCCGTGCCCTGGGCCTAGCGCAGGGGCTATGGCCTACCTATCGGACAGACCGACGCCGTTGCGATCGCGCGGAAAGGTTTGCAGTATCGCCCTGGGCTGTCAATCGGGCTTCAGTTTCTGTCATGGGTCGATCCTGCGGAACTGGAGGACTTTGGCCAGCGTTCCGGCGCGCAGGGCGCCCCTCATCGTGCCTGGCCCCGGCCGGGGTCGCGGGGCGAAGGGGCGTCGGTCCATCCAATGCCTATTGACCCTGTCGCGACGGACAAGCATGAAGCCTCGGGCTGGCATGAAGGTGTTTCCGGTGCTCGGCTAGAAAGGCTTCGGGGCGATGGCTGAACAGGCATCCACATACGATTTCGTCATCGTCGGCAGCGGGTCGGCGGGGGGCGTGCTGGCGCGGCGGTTGAGCGACGATCCGGCGAACTCCGTTCTGCTGCTGGAGGCGGGGCCGGAGAACCGCAACTGGCGGATCCAGATGCCGACGGCGATGGCCCATGCGATCACGGGGCCGCGCTTCAACTGGCAATACGTGACCGAGCCGGAGCCCCATCTGGGCGGAAGGGTGATCGACCAGCCGCGCGGCCGGGTGCTCGGCGGTTCCTCCTCGATCAACGGCATGATGTATATCCGCGGCCATGCCCGCGACTACGACCGCTGGGCCCAATTGGGCTGCCGCGGCTGGAGCTATGCCGACGTGTTGCCCTATTTCCGCCGCGCCGAGAGCCACGAGCTGGGCGGCGACGCTTATCACGGCGCGGACGGCCCGCTCGCCGTCACGGCGTCGAAAATGACCAATCCCTTGAGCCGGGCCTTCGTCGAGGCCGGGGTCGAGGCCGGCTATCCCCGCGCCGAGGACGTCAACGGCCGGCGCCAGGAAGGCTTCGGCCGGGCGGACCGCACGACCGCCCCCGACGGCCGCCGCGCCGATGTGGCGACGATGTATCTCGACCCGATCCGGGACCGCCAGAACCTCATCATCGCGACCGGCGCCTTCGCCACAAGGGTGATCATGGAGGGCCGCCGGGCCGTCGGCGTGGCCTATGAACAGGACGGCGACGAGCGCCGGGCCATGGCCGCGCGCGAGGTCATCCTCTCCGGCGGCGCAATCAACTCGCCCCAGCTCCTGATGCTTTCGGGCATCGGGCCGGCCGACGAGCTGGCCCAGCACGGCATTCCGCTGGTCCACGAGCTGAACGGCGTCGGCCGCAACCTGCAGGACCACCCGGATATCGCCATCGTCCAGGCCTGCCCCAAGCCCGTCTCCCTGCACACCGCGCTGACCCCCTGGGGCAAGCTGCGGATCGGCCTGCGCTGGTTCCTGCGCCATGACGGGATCGGCGCGAGCAACCAATACGAGGCGGTCGCCTTCATCCGCAGCCGCGCGGGCCTGGAGCATCCGGACCTCCAGATTTCCTTCCTGCCGGTGGGCCTGGGCGAGGTGAAGGACGGCTCGTTGATGGATGCCAGCATCGGCGAGCACGCCTACACCGCGAATGTCGACCTGTTGCGCCCGACCAGCCGCGGCCGCCTGACCCTGCGCAGCGCCGATCCGCACGACAAGCCGCGCCTGGTCGTCAATTTCCTCGCGACCCGGGAAGACGCCGAGGCCCTTGTGACCGCCGTCAAGCTGGTGCGCGAGATCTACGCCCAGCCCGCCCTGGCGCCCTATCGCGGCGAGGAACTCAAACCCGGCCCGGCGGTGCAGAGCGATGCCGAGATCGATGCCTGGGTCCGCGCCAATGTGGGATCCTCCAAGCACCCGGTCAGCACCTGCCGCATGGGCCCCGCCGGCGACGGCCATGCCGTGGTCGATCCGGAGCTGCGCGTGCACGGCATCGAGAATCTGCGCGTGGTCGATGCCTCGGTCATGCCGGATCTGGTCAGCGGCAACACCAATGCGCCGACGATCATGATCGGCGAGAAGGCCGCCGACTTCATTCTCGGCCGCCCGCCGCCGGCGCGCTCGGACGCGGAAGTGGGGATCCATCCGGCCTGGGAGACGGCGCAGCGCTAGGATCGCAGGCGCGCCGCGAACGGGGTCGCGAATCGCAAAAAGGGGAAGCGCCGATGAAACGTCTTTTTGGAGCGGTCCTGACGGGATGGCTCGTCTTCGGAAGCCCGCTTGCCTTGGTGGGGCAAGACGCGGGAGAGTCGAGCGCGCAGCTGCGCCAGCTTCAAGGCAGTTGGCGGAGCCTCGACGATCCGAAAAGCGTGCTGGCTTTTTCGGACAGTGTGAAAACCGACATCTATGACGGCGAAGCGGTGGAAGCGAACGAAGTGACGGCTGCCGGCTTCTGCGAAGGCGCCGCACCCGGCTCCGAAGTGCCGGGCACGGAAGCGCCCGACTGGAAATTGCCTGCTTCTCGATTGAAGAACTACTACCTGGTCGAACCGGGCACGGGCCTCTGCTGGTATGTCATCAAGGCCACGGCCAAGAAGCTCGTGTTGTCCCAAGTCGGCCGGGGCAACACGCTCCGCTACCGGCGCACCGAGCCCTGACGCGGGGTTCCATGGGCGAGTGGAAGGCGATATCCGCGGCGCGTGCGGCGTGGTAGAGATGGCGGCGGCAAACGGTTGCCGCCGAAATGCAGGAGTGCAGGAATGATCGATCGACAGATCGTCGACTTCGACGACGACGGCGAATTCTCGGACGAAGCCTTGGATCGCGCGGGCGGCCGCGTGGTCCTGACCTTGGGCTGCGCGTCGCACCTTTGTGGAGGATGATGACATGACGAAAGCACCCATCGACAAGACCTTTTCGGACGAGAACCTCGCGGACGAGCCTCTCGACCGCGGGACGATCGCACGCTTGCCGATCACCTTGGGCACGTTCCGGCCGAACGGCTAACGGCCCGCAACAGTCAAAGGAGCGGCCCGCCGCCACGGTCGAATGCCGTGGGGCGGGCCGTTTCGTTTGTGCGGCGCGGGTTCGTTGATTGCGATCCGCCAGGGGCTTAAAACAGGACGCGGACACCGTCCGGTCCGCTTTCGTTATGTCCAACCTGGCGAGCAGACCTATGTCCCAGACCGACTCCCGGCCCATGGCGGCGCGCAAGAACGGCGCGGCGGATCGTTTCGACGTCGTCATCGTCGGCGCCGGCTTCGCCGGCATGTACATGCTCCACAAGACGCGCCGGCTCGGCCTTTCGGCCGTGGTGCTGGACCGGGCCGGCGGCGTGGGCGGCACCTGGTACTGGAACCGCTACCCCGGCGCGCGCTGCGACGTCGACAGCATCCAGTATTCCTATTCCTTCGACGACAACCTGCAGCAGGAATGGGAATGGACCGAGTTCTACGCCACCCAGCCCGAGATCCTGCGCTATGCCGAGCATGTCGCCGATCGCTACGACCTGCGCCGAGACATGCGCTTCAACACCGAGGTCGTGTCCGCGAGC
>JABIRQ010000040.1 GCA_018699755.1 Rhodospirillaceae bacterium
GGCACGTCGTGATGCCAGGGGGTCGGCGCGTCGGCCAGCGCTTCCTTGATCAGGATATCCTCGAACAGGATGTTGACCTTGGCCGAGCCCATAAGCGCCTTGGCGATCGCGGCGGCGGGAGAGCGCCGGACGAACTCGCTGTATTCGGCATTGTCCTGCCAGGTCGTGCAGTCGTTGAAGAAGCGCGGTTCGGCGCTTTCGCCCAGGACGAAAGGCTTGCCGGCAACGAAATTGCGCGCGCCCTCGTCGCCCACGAAATCGTCGGAGCCCGGGCGATAGACCGTCGCCCGCCGGCCCGGTTTGGCGAGATTGCGTTCGAAGCCCGCGCGCACGACCCCCATCCAGTGCCCGGCGAAGACGCCGCGCAGGCAGACCACGCCGTCGGCGCGATAGGCGGCGATGACCTTGTCCGTGACCTGAGAGGGCAATTCGGGAAGGCGGTCGTCGTCGGCCATCGATAGGTCTCCCGATACGTCTCCGGGTCCAAAGGAGCGATTTTCCATCGCCGAATGTAACCTTTTGCGCCTCGAAGGTGGAGACGACAAAGACTTCACGGTTTGAAAACCCGTCGCAATCCACTATGTAAAGCGTATAAGGTCAGCCATTCTCTGATGCCTCGCGGTCGATATCGGCCGCGAGAAGCGCGGCTGGCGCCAAGTGTATCCGTACCGATCAACAAAACATCGAGCTCATGACCGCTTCCGACCGATACAGCATTCCACGATCCGAATGGCCGGCGCTCCTCGCCCGGCGCGAGGACGGCGAAACCTATGCCGCCATCGCCGAGGACTACGGCGTCACCGGCCCGACGGTGCGCAACATCCTCCTGCGTGCCCAGGCCGAAGCGGAGGAAGACGGCTCCGATGCCGAGCCCGAAACCGGAGAGGCCAAGTCCTACCGGTCGGCCGTCCTTGCCCTCGCCCCGGCTCGGGACGACGAAGCCACGCATGACGACGAGTCCGCTCGAGACGATGCGCGAGACGATGCTGGGCCCGGCGGCGCGCCGAAGGACTCCGCAAGCGAGCACAGCCCCTTCGCCGCGCGCCTGATGGAAGCGACGCAGGCTTGCGCCGAAGCCCTGGACAGGGGCGCGCGCGACGGTTTGAACGACGCGACGAAGGATACGATCAAACACCATCTCCACGAGTTGCGCAGGGCCGCCGCGGCGATCGAGATCGCCCTCGGCCAGGGCGACGTCTCCAAGGAGCCGGAGCAGAAGAGCAAGGCCGAGCCCATGGCCGCCCTCCCGCCCCGGCCGCAACCCGCCCGTATGCGCCCTCCCCAGCCCGAAGCCCGCGCCGAAGCGCGGCCCGAGCCGGCCCCGGTGTCCGCACCGGCACCGACGGCGACGCAAACCCGCCCCCGACGCACGGCCCCGTCCGCCGACGGCACGACGACCATGGAGGGCACGGTCAAGTTTTTCCGGCCGGATCAGGGCTACGGCTTCGTCATGCCGGACGAGGGCGGCAAGGATATCTACGTCCCGATTGAGGCCCTCCAACGCTCGGAACTCGACAGCCTGGAACGCAACCAGCGAGTCCGCTTGGTGGTGACCGATAGCCCGAAGGGCCCCGAAGCCGACCGGGTCGAGTTGATCTCCTCCTAGGTCCCGCGCCATATCCGTCTTGCCGTGCGCCGCGACCGGGCGCAGGATCGTTCCGTCACGGGTACGAGGAACGGAAGGATGGCCAAGCGCAACTGGCCGCCGGACGAGGGTTTCAGCGGCTACTTCCACACCGACCGGCCGGCCGAGGATGCCGAGCTGACCCATGTCGAACCGGGCACGCCCGGCGGCGAATTCCTGCGCCGCTTCTGGCAGCCCGTCGCCATGGCGCGCGAGATCGACGACATGCCGTTGCGCGTGCGCTTGCTGGGCGAGGATCTGGTGCTGTTTCGCGACGGCGGCGGGCGCTGGGGCCTGGTCCATCGCAACTGTGTCCACCGCCGCGCGCCCATGGAATACGCCCGACCGGAGGAACGCGGCCTCCGGTGCTGCTATCACGGCTGGCTGTTCGACGTGGACGGCACCCTGCTCGAAGCGCCGCTGGAGCCTGCAGATTCCAAGCTGCCGGGCAACCTCTGCCAGCCCGCCTATCCGGTTCGCGAGTATCGCGGCCTGGTTTTCGCCTATCTCGGCCCGCCGGACGAGCGGCCGCCCTTCCCCATCTTCGACACTTACGAGATACCGGGCGGCGAGATGGTGCCCTTCGCCATCGATATCGAGTGCAACTGGCTGCAGATCACCGAAAACAGCATCGACCCCTCGCACACCGTCTATCTGCACACCCGGTCCTACGGCACCCAGTTCTTCGAGACCTGGGGCGAAGCGCCCTTGCTGGACTTCCATGAGCGCGAGCACGGCTTCATGTTCACTTCGACCCGGCGGGTCGGCGACCATGTCTGGGTTCGCTCCCAGGACCTGCTGCTGCCCAACATGACCCAGGGCGGCACGGTCTCGACCGGCGACGGCAAGACCCCGCGCGCGTTCGCGCGCAGCGGATACACCCGTTGGCAAACCCCGCTCGATACGCGCCATACGCGGATCATGGGCTGGCGTCATTTCAACGATATTTCCGATCCTTTCGAACAGGGGCTGGACGACCCCGCCGTGATCGAGGCGCAGGAAATCGGCGAAATCCGCGCCCGCCCCTGGGAAGAACGGCGGCGCAATCCGGGCGATTACGAAATATTCCTGGGCCTGGGGCCGGTCTCGATCCACGCCAAGGAGCGCCTGGCCTCGACCGATCGCGGCGTGGCTATGTTGCGGCGCAAGCTACGGAAGGGCATCCGCGCCCTGGCGGCGGGCGAGGTCCCGGCCCGTCCGGGCGGGGACGAATTCCAGCCGATCCCCAGCTTCGGGGGCGACACCGTGGTGCGCGCGCCCAAGCCCGGGAACGGCGGCGACGAGGCCCTGATGCGTGAGATTGCGACCAAAGTGACCGACCTCTATTTCGATGGCGCGGACCGGTCCCTGGCCGAACGCCGGGCCATGGTCGCGGATGCGTTCAACCTCGGCTGAGCCGGCGCTCTCGCCGTTCTCACGCCGAATTGCACGGGCCGGGGTTGCCGAATCGCGTCTCAAAGGCCAGGGTGACTCATGTCAAGGTGATGTCGGGCGCATCCGGCTAGCCTTGCATCCTCGTAGCGATCCGAAGCGCCGCCGCCGGACCGGCTGACCCTCGGATACGAGCGAACGGCGACGGTGACGGCAATGGACTACGAAAGCTATTTCCAAGACGCCCTGGACGGCCTTCGCGCGGAGGGGCGCTACCGGGTGTTCGCGGAGTTGGAGCGTCAGGCGGGCCGTTTTCCCGCGGCCCTGTGCCACGGCCAGGACGGCCGGCGACCGGTGACGGTCTGGTGCTCGAACGACTATCTCGGCATGGGCCAGAATCCCGACGTGATCGCGGCGATGCACGAGGCGCTGGAGCGCTGCGGCGCGGGCGCGGGCGGCACGCGCAACATCTCCGGCACCAATCACCATCACGTGGTCCTGGAAGGCGAACTGGCCGAATTGCACGGCAAGGAGGCCGCGCTGCTCTTCACCTCGGGCTATGTCTCGAACTGGGCCGCGCTGGGCACCCTCGCCTCGAAGCTGCCGGGCTGCATCGTGCTGTCCGATGCGCTCAACCATGCGTCGATGATCGA
>JABIRQ010000086.1 GCA_018699755.1 Rhodospirillaceae bacterium
ACTGATGGCGCGCCCGCCGCTTGCGGGGGGCGGCGCATTTCCTATACTGCGCCGCCGTTTCGCGGGGTCAGGGGACAATTGCGGTGAGTGATATCAAGAAAGTCGTGCTCGCCTATTCTGGCGGGCTGGATACCTCCATCATCCTGCGCTGGTTGCAGGAGACCTATCGCTGCGACGTCGTCACCTTCACCGCCGATATCGGCCAGGGGGAGGAGCTGGATCCCGCGCGCCGCAAGGCCGAGCTGATGGGGGCGGCGGGCATTTATGTGGAGGATCTGCGCGAGGAATTCGTGCGCGACTACGTCTTCCCGATGTTCCGCGCCAACGCGGTCTATGAAGGCGTCTACCTGCTCGGCACCTCGATCGCCCGGCCGCTGATCGCCAAGCGCCAGATCGAGATCGCGGCGGAGACGGGGGCCGACGCCGTGTCCCACGGCGCCACGGGCAAGGGCAACGACCAAGTGCGGTTCGAGCTGGGCTACTACGCCCTCAACCCCGATATCCGGGTGATCGCGCCCTGGCGCGAATGGGACATGAAGTCGCGCACCGACCTGATCGCCTATGCCGAGGCGCACCAGATCCCGATTCCCAAGGACAAGCGGGGCGAACCGCCCTATTCCACGGACGCCAACCTCCTGCACATCTCCTACGAGGGCAAGGCGCTGGAGGATCCCTGGGTCGAGCCGGACGCCGATATGTACACCCGGTCCGTGGCGCCTGAAGATGCGCCGGACGTGCCGCAATATGTCGAGATAGAGTTCGAGCGCGGCGATGCGGTCGCGGTCGACGGCGAACGGATGAGCCCCGCGGCCCTGCTCGCCCATCTCAACTTTCTGGCCGGCGAGCACGGGGTCGGCCGTATCGATCTGGTCGAGAACCGCTTCGTCGGCATGAAGTCGCGCGGCATCTACGAGACGCCGGGCGGCACCATCCTGCTCCACGCCCATCGGGGCATCGAGAGCGTTACCCTCGACCGCGAGGCCATGCACCTCAAGGACGAGCTGATGCCGCGCTACGCCAAGCTCGTCTACAACGGTTTCTGGTTCGCGCCCGAGCGACTGATGCTCCAGGCCGCGATCGACGAAAGCCAGAAACGGGTCAACGGCACCGTGCGGGTGAAGCTGTTCAAGGGCCTGGCCCAGGTGGTCGGCCGCAAGTCGCCCGACAGCCTCTACAGTCTGGACCACGTCACCTTCGAGGAAGACTCAGTCTACGACCAGCGCGACGCCCAGGGCTTCATCAAGCTCAACGCCCTGCGCCTGCGCCTGGCGAAGAAGCTCGAAGAGAAGGGCTGATCAGACCGGCAGTGCCGATAGCCCGATGACCGCCTTGTGGCCGAACAGGAAGACGGCGTAGATCACGAGGCCCAGGGCGATGCGCCACCAGCCGATCGCGGCGAGGTCGATCCGGGTGCGGCCCTGGATCGCGGCGAGGAAGGGGATGGCCGAGGTCGTCATCAGGAACGGCCCGGCATCCGCGCCCGCCCGCGCCTCCAGCTTCCAGTCGAGCAGCACGGTGCCCGCCAGGGCCAGGGCGGCGAGGGAGCCGAAGAAGATCAGGCTCGCCGCATCGCCGTTGGGGAACAAATGGGCCAGGGCCCAGAGGGCGATGCCCCACATGATCGGGTGGCGGGTGATCTTGGCGATGCCCGGCGCGGGATCGGGCGATTCGAGCACCTTGGCGGCCATCACCGCCGTCGGGTTCGGGGTCGTCGCCCCGGCCACGACCAGCGCGAAGGCGACGGGCATGACCAGGATCGGCACCCAGCGCGCCCAGCCGCCCAGGAACCACAGCTCCTCATAGGGCGCGGCGCCGTAGGCCATCGCCATCCAGACCAGCACGGTGATCGAGAAGAGCGAGAAGACGAGCGCCCAGGCGCGCTCGCCGATCCAGCCGACGATGGCGGCGCGGGCCGGGGTGCTGGTCAGCACATGCCCGGTCACGAAGACGAGCGCGGCGACGAGCAGGTCGGTCAGGGTTCCGGTCATGGATTCGATCATGGCCCCAGTGATGGCTGAGGGATTATCGCGACCCGGCCGGGGTCCGTCCAGCGCGCGCCCGTGAAGATCGTGCCCGTGAAGATCGCACCGGTCGCGCGGTTCGGGTTCAGATCGCCGGCGGCGCCATCCCGGCCTGGCGATGGGCCGCGACCAGGGTGTTGCGCAGCAGGACCGCGATGGTCATGGGGCCGACCCCGCCGGGCACCGGCGTGATCGCGCCGGCGACCGCCTTCGCCGCCTCGAAATCCACATCGCCGACCAGCTTGGCCTTGCCACCCGGCTCCTCCGGCTCGATCCGGTTGATGCCGACATCGATCACCGTGGCGCCCGGCTTGATCCAGTCGCCGCCGACCATCTTGGGGCGGCCCACGGCGGCCACCAGGATATCGGCCCGGCGGCACTCCCCGGGCAGGTCCCGGGTGCGCGAATGGGCGATGGTCACGGTGCAGCTTTCGCGCAGCAGCAGGGCGGCCATCGGCTTGCCCACGATATTGGAGCGGCCGAGCACCAGGGCACGCTTGCCCGCGAGATCCTCGCCCAAGGCGTCCTTGATCAGCATCAGGCAGCCCAGCGGGGTGCAGGGCACCATGCCGTCCAGCCCCGCCGCCAGCCGTCCGGCGTTGACGACATGGAAGCCGTCGACATCCTTGGCCGGGTCGATGGCGGCGATCACCTTGTCCGCATCGATCTGATCGGGCAGGGGAAGCTGGACCAGGATGCCGTTGACCGCCGGGTCCTTGTTGAGCTTGTCGACCAGGGCCAATAGCTCCGCCTCCCCCGTCTCCACCGGCAGCTTGTGCTCGAAGGACTTCATGCCGCATTCGACGGTCTGACGGCCCTTGTTGCGGACATAGACCTGGCTCGCCGGATCCTCGCCGACCAGGACCACGGCGAGACCGGGGGCTTCGCCGCCCCGAGCCTCGGTATAGGCCGCGACTTCTTCCGCCACCCGGCCGCGCAGATCGGCCGCGAAGGCCTTGCCGTCGATCAGCTTCGCTTCAGACATCGTGTTCCTTCCTCCATGCCGCGATGCGCGCGGCCAACGCCGGCCCGTCCCCGGCCAGGGCCAGCCGCTTGTTGCGCGACGCCGCGCCGGCGACGACTTCGATCCCTGTCTTCGGCACCCGCCAAGCCTTGGCCAGCAGGGCGATCAAGGCCGCGTTGGCCTTGCCGCCCTCGGGCGGCGCGGTGACGGAGACCTTGAAGGCGGTCGCGCCCGCCGCGTCCGCCACGACGGCCTCGATCCTATTGCGCCCGGCGCGCGGCGTCAGCCTGATGGCGACTTCGACACCGCCCTCTGCGACGCGGACCGGACCGATTCGCGGGCCGCTCACCGCAAGACGCCCTTAAGCGATGTAGTGAACGATCAGCCTTTGCAGGAACATGATCAGCAGGAAGAGGACGATCGGCGACAGATCGATCCCGCCCAGATTGGGCAGGAAGCGCCGGATCGGGCGCAGCACCGGCTCGGTCGCCCGGTTCAGGAAGTCGTTCACCAGGTAGACGAAGCGGTTGTGGGTGTTGATCACGTTGAAGGCGATCAGCCAGCTCATGATCACATAGGCCAGCACGATATAGGAGTAGAGCTGGAGAATGGTGAGCAGGAGCCAGACGATCGGGTTGACTTCGTACATGGAGCGCCGTTTCTCTTCCGCGTTAAGGCCTTGATGCACTTGCGCGAAACCCTAGCCGCCGCCCCCGGCCCGCGCAAGCCGCGGCATTGCGGAACTAGGGGCGGAACTGGGGGCGGAACTGGGGGCGAGATCGGGGTGCATCGCTTGACAGGGCGCGAGGGCCGCACACATTATCCGCCGTCTTCGCGCGGGGGCATCCCGGCGCGTATGAGTTATTCCGGGGCCGTAGCTCAGTTGGGAGAGCGTCGCGTTCGCAATGCGAAGGTCAGGGGTTCGATTCCCCTCGGCTCCACCAAGTTCGACGAAGGCCCGGCCTCGCGCCGGGCCTTTGCGTATATAGTCCACCGATGCATACTGTTTTGAGAACGTCACAGCAGACTGAACGTGTATCAGCTCCGAAACGCTAAGAAATAGAATGATTCTAACTAATCTCACTTATATCGAATATGCTCAGAAGCCGCGTGAGTGGGCTCTGCATGATCTGCGGCTGAATGAAATCAATTTACTTGTTGGAAAGAATGCCAGTGGAAAGACTCGAACTCTAAACGTCATTAACTCGCTAGCGACTCTGGTTTCGGGGAGGCGCAAAAATATGTTTCAAGAGGGCGAATGGACCGCTGATTTCATACATAATAATCAAAAATATAAATACATTATCGGCATCAGTGATTTTTTGGTTAAAGAAGAGATTTTTCGCCAAGGTCGGAGAACACTTCTCAGGAGGGGACCAGACGGAGTTGGTAGAATCCGCTTAGAAAAAAAGGGCGAGCTAGTTGATTTTCAAACGCCAACAGATCAGGTAGCAAGCGTTTCTCGGCGAGATTCATTGCAGCATAGTTTCTTCTCGCTCTTAAATGATTGGGGAAATAACGTTTTGTTTTTCCAATTTGGTACACCCATGGGTCGCAATGAAATTTCTGTCATAGCAAAGGATGGGCCAGTTGAATTTGATCCACTAAATACTGATCGCGTTTTAGTAGTTTTTCGCGAGGGAATGAAGAAGTACGATATCCAATTTAAACAATCAATCATCTTTGATATGGAGAGACTTGGTTATTTTATTAAAGATATAGGTGCGCGGACTCCAATTGACATTAAAGTTCAAGGACCCGTTCAAGGCGAGTTATTGGGATTATATATTGTTGAACAGGGACTTGGAGAGCCAGTTGATCAGAATCAAATCTCTCAAGGTATGTTTCGTGCACTATCTGTCGTTATACAATTAAATTTTGCGATTCTTTCGCGAGATACGGCTTGCATATTAATTGATGATATTGGAGAAGGTTTAGATTTTCAGAGATGTAAGGCTATAGTTGAATTTCTCATGGAAAAATCAAAAGAATCCAATTTGCAATTAATAATGTCCACAAACGACAAGTTGGTTATGAATATGGTTCCGTTAAATTATTGGACAGTACTTTCTAGAGAAGAAAGAGAGATGAATATTCATAATTTTAAAAACAGCAGGGAAAAATTTGAAAATTTCTCCTACACTGGATTAAATAACTTCGAATTCTTTTCTAGTGGGTATATAGAAAATTAATTATGGCGAGGAAGTTTGCCATATTTGTTGAGGGGCAAACTGAGAGAGTTTTTCTATCTGAGCTTATTACTAATTTTTCAGGAAATCTTGGAGTAGAGATTGTAGAGAAACGGCTGAATGGTGGAAGAAGATTTGAGAAAATATTTATTGAGATTGATGCTCGGAAGATTGGATCTGGTCAAAATATATATATTTTAATTATTGATTGTGGATCAAATGATAGAGTTCTTTCAGAAATTAGAGATCAATATGAATCTTTAATTGATGCTGGGTATGATAAAATCATAGGCCTTAGGGATGTTTATCCTTTAAATTATAATTCCGTAAAACGTATTAAAGAGGGTATGCTACAGTTTTTGCCAAAAGGTGCTTTGGAAGTACAGATTTATTTGTCTGTGATGGAAATCGAAACATGGTTTTTAGCAGAACAAAGTCATTTTTTAAAATTTAATAGAAAATTAACACCAAAAGAAATAGAAAGTATTCTTGGATTCAAAATTATCCCATCTTCCATTGAAAAACATTATCACCCATCTGAGTCTCTAGACAAAATTTATAATTCAATAGGTATTAAATATGATAAATCGTTGGGTTTGGTTAATAGAATAGTTCAATTTTTGGATATGGACTATCTAGATACACATATTTCACTTGAAGTTAAACATTTAGGTTATTTTATTAGCGGAATCAAAGATATCTTGTCTGAAGATCATGCGTAATTATTTAAAGGAATATTGAAATTCTATTTCTGTATTGATGCCAAAGATAGTTGAGTTTGCCTTGAAAAACGAACTGATCGATCATGCATGACGAGGCGGGCGGGCTCGACCTCTTCGACGTCGCGGCGATCCTGATCGTGGCGGCCGCCGCGCTTGGCTATCTGAATCATCGCGTTCTGCGTCTGCCCCATACCATCGGCTTGACGGTCACGGGCGCCATCGCCTCCCTCGGGCTGGTCGCGGTCGAGGCGCTGTTCCCCGGCCTGGGCCTGGGCGGCGCGGTGCGCGGGCTGCTCACCAAGCTGGAATTCCAGGACGTGCTGATGGAGGGGATGCTCTCGTTCCTGCTCTTTGCCGGCGCGCTCCATGTCGATATCGACCTGCTGCTGAAGCGCAAATGGACCGTTGCGGCCATGGCCACGGTGGGCGTGCTGATCTCCACGGTCGTCGTGGCGGGCGGCGTTTGGCTATTGGCCTCGGCCTTGGGCCTGACCCTGCCCTTCCTCTGGTGCCTGGTCTTCGGCGCGCTGATCAGCCCGACCGATCCGGTCGCGGTCCTCGGCATCCTGAAATCGGTCCGCGTGCCGCCCAGCCTGGAGGCCAAGATCGCGGGCGAGAGCCTGTTCAACGACGGGGTCGGCATCGTCCTTTTCGCGATCCTGCTCGGCGCGGCGATGGGCGAATCGGTCTCCGTCTTCGACGGCGCACTCTTTTTCGCGCAGGAGGCCGGCGGCGGTGCGCTGCTCGGCTTGGCGGTCGGCGGCATCGGCTATTTCGCCATGAAGCGGATCGACGAGCACAATATCGAGATCCTCATCACCCTGGCGATGGTCATGGGCGGCTATGCCCTGGCCCAGCGCCTCCATGTCAGCGGCCCGATCGCCATGGCGACGGCCGGATTGCTGATCGGCAACCGGGGCATAGCCGATGCGATGAGCGAGACCACCGCCCGCCACCTGACGAGCTTCTGGTCCCTGGTCGACGAGATTCTCAACTCGGTCCTCTTCCTGGTCATCGGGCTGGAGGCGGTGGCGGTCTCGGGAGCGACGGGCGGGCTTCTGCTCGGCGCCGGGGCGATCCTGATCGTCCTGCTGGGCCGGGTCGCGGGGGTCGGCGGGCCGATGTTCGCGATCTCGCGCCTGTCGCCCTTCACGCCCGGGGCCTTTCCCTTGATGGTCTGGGGCGGGCTGCGCGGCGGCATCTCGATCGCCCTGGCCCTGTCCCTGCCGGCGGGACCGGCGCAGGAGATCCTGCTGACCGTGACCTATGTGGTTGTCGTCTTCTCGGTCGCGGTCCAGGGCCTGACCGTGGGCAAGCTGGCGCGCCGGGTCATCGTGCGACCCGAGGACTTGGAGCGGGACTAGCCCCGCCCCTCACATCGCGTTGCGCGGGCCCAGGCTCGCGCCTTCGGCGAAACGCTCGAAGCGGAAGGCCGACAGGTCGAGGGATGGTTCGCCCCCGCCCGCCAGTTCGGCGAGCAGCTTGCCCACGATCGGCCCCATGGCGAAGCCGTGGCTCGAAAAGCCGCTGGCGACGAGCAGACCGGGCAGGGCGGCGACCGGCCCGATCACGGGGATGAGGTCCGGTGTCATGTCGATCCGCCCGGCCCAGCTCGATTCGATCGACAGGGCGCCGAGCTGAGGGAACTGGGCGCGGATGCCGTCGAGCAGGCGGAGCGATTCGGCGCGGTCGGGGGTGGGGTCGAGCACCCGTTCCGCCTCGAAAGGCGACGGCCGGTCGGCGGACCAGCGGCGCGGCTGCTTCAGCGATTCGAGGAAAGGCCGGCCCAGGCGGATACGCGCGCCGCGCCAGCTCTTGCGATAGAGGGGCGCGAACTCTCGGGCGAAGCGCAGGGTCTCGGGCCGCAGGTGATAGGTGTAATCCGTGCCGACCGCGCCGATCAGGCGTCCGGCCGAATCCCGGCGGAAGGCGACGGCCGGGCTGTAGAGCGCGGGGATCTCGGACAGGTTGGTGGGCCGGGTGCGCACCGCGGCCAGTTCGATGCCGATCTGGGGCAGGCGCAGGCCGTGATTGCCGAGGAACAGGCTGCTCCACGCGCCGGCCGCGCAGATCACGATGGGCGCGCGCAGAATGCCCCGTTCCGTGACCACCCCGGCGACCCGCCCGCCTTCGATCGCCAGGGCCCGCACGGCGCAGCCGGTCAGGATCTCGGCGCCGCGTTTGCGGGCGGCCTCGGCAAAGGCCGGCGCGACCAGGTCGGGCTCGGCCTGGCCGTCGCTCGGGGTATAGAGGGCGCCATGGGTCCGGCCCTCGAAGCCGGGCAGCAGGGCGGCGGCTTCGGCCGGGTTCAACAGACGCGAATCGATGCCCGCGGCCGTGGCGTCGGGCAGCCAGGCCGCGAAGCGCGCCATGGCCTCGTCCGTGCCGGCGAGGGCGATATTGCCGCCCTGGCGCCAGCCGAGATCGGCGCCCAGCTCGGCTTCCAGCCCTTTCCACAGGTCCATGCAGGCGCGCATCAGGGGCAGTTCGAACGGATCGCGGCCCTGCTGGCGGACGAAGCCGAGATTGCGGCTCGACTGCTCTCCGCCGATCCGGCCCTTTTCGACGAGGACGGTCTTCATGCCGGCCCGGGCGGCTTCATAGGCCGCGGCGCAGCCGACGATGCCGCCCCCGATGACGACGATATCCGCCTGGCGGGTGTCCATGCCTCTCGCCTCCCTTGCCCGCGCTATCCGCCCAGCGCGTCGAGTTGCCGGCGCAGCGCCCGATGGGCTTCGGTGTCCGGCGGAATGCGCTCGATCAGCGGCTGCCAATAGTCCCGCGCCGTGTCCGCATCGCCGCGCGCGGCGGCCTCCGCGCCGAGCACCCAGAGCGCGGTCGGATGCTGGGGGTCGAGGGCGTTCAGCCGGGTCATGGCCTCGAGCAATTCGGGCGGCGGCACCTCGGCCTGGCCCGCCACCTGGAACAGGGCGTCGGCGTAGAGCGCGGCGATTTCCGGGTCCTCGGGCGCGAGGGTGGCGGCGCGGCGATAGGCCTCGACGGCCGCATCCCGATCGCCCTGCGCCGCGCGCGACCGGGCCAACATCAGCCAGCCGTCCAGATCCTCCGGATTCTCTTCCAGACGCGTGGCCAGGCCCTCGACCATGCTTCCAATCATGGCGGCGCGTTCGTCCTCGCTCATCTCGGCGGCGGCTTCGACCTGGGCGCGATCTGGGCCGCGCGTGCCCAGGGTGGCCGGGTCGGCGCCGGTGTCGGCGGCGAGTTGGGCGATGCCCTGGCGCAGGACAGGCAGCCAGGGCGCGTCCTCGGCCGAGTCCCGTTCCAGCGCGATCCAGATTTTCAACGCCGCTTCGGGCTGGCCCGCCTGGGCCTCGGCCAGGCCGAGATAGTAGCGTGCACGCGGCTCGCCCGGCTCCGCCGTCCGCACCTGGGCGAAGACCTGGCGGGCCTCGCCCGTCACCTCGCCGCTCGCGGCATAGACCAGGCTTTGGCCCAGCTCCGACAGGATCGCCGCGTCGCCGGGTACGAGGGCCGCGGCGCGGCGATAGGCCGCGGCGCTGTCTTCGTAGCGGCCGAGCGTGAAATAGCCGCGCCCGAGCAGGCGCCAGGCGTCCAGGTTGTCGGGCTGGCCTTCGACCAGGGTGGCCAGTTCGGCCATGCGTTCGTCCAACCCCTCGGGCGCCTCGGCCAGCAGGCGTTCGCGCTCGGCCGAGCGTTCGGCATAGGGCGCGCCGGGCAACTCCGGGCTGCCCTCCCAAAGGTAGAGGGCGAGGGCGGCGGCGGGGACCAGCACGACGAGGGCGACGGCGATGCGGCGAGCGCTACGGGTTACGGCCATGGTCGGGCCTTTCTTTTCCTCGGAGTTTTCGGCATCGGCGGCCAGCATGCGACGTTGGATCTCGACTCGGGCGGCCGTCGCGTCCCGGTCCGAAATCATGCCGCGTTCGCAATCGCGCTCCAACTCCGCGAGCTGGTCGCGATAGACTTCGATATCGTGACTCGCCCGGCCGGCTGCCGCCGGTTTCGCGCCGCGCAGGAGCGGGTGCAACAGGGCGGCGAGGCAGGCCGCCGTGAGCAGGGCGAGGAGGAGCCAGAGGATCACGGCGCCCGGTTCCCGCCGCGCCGTTCGGCCAGCAGGGCATCGACCCGGGTCCGTTCCTCGGGCGTCAGCGGATCGGGCTCGGCGCGCGCACCGCGCCGCCGCGCCGAGGTCAGGACGACCAAAGCGCCGAGCGCCAGAATCCCCGCCGGGGCGAGCCAGAGCAGCCAGGTCTTCGCCTTGAAGGGCGGCTCCAGCAGCACGAAATCGCCGTAGCGGGCGGTCACGAAGGCCATGATCTCCTCGTCCGTGTCTCCGGCGGTCAGACGCTCGCGCACCAGGACGCGCAGGTCGCGGGCCAGCGGGGCGTCGGATTCGTCGATCGATTGATTCTGGCAGACCAGGCAGCGCAGTTCCTGGCCGATGTCGCGGGCGCGCCGTTCTAGCGCCGGATCGGCCAGCACCTCGTCGGGCTGGACCGCGAGCGCGGGCGCGGCCAGGGCGGCGCAGAGCGCGAGGCCCAGCGCCATGCGGCGGCCTATCGCGGACAGGGCTCTCATCCGCCGATCTCGGCCAATAGCGGGCGGATCGTGCGTTCCATATCGCGCTCCAGCACCGGGCCGACATGGCGGTAGCGGACCCGCCCCTTGGCGTCGATCACGAAGGTTTCGGGGACGCCGTAGACGCCCCATTCGATGGCCGTGCGGCCAGTCGCATCGATGCCGATCCGTTCGTAGCGATTGCCCAGCGCTTCGAGCCAGTCGCGCGCGTCGGCTTCCGGGTCCTTGTAGTTCACGCCGTAGATCGCGACCGCGCCTTCTTCGGCCAGGGCCATCAGGATCGGATGCTCCGCCCGGCAGGGCAGGCACCAAGAGGCGAAGAAGTTGACCAGAGCGGGCCGGCCGCCGAGATCGGCGCGGGCCAGGCCGGGGGCGATCCCCGCCAGCGGCGGCAGGTCGAATTGGGGCGCAGGTTGGTCGATCAGGACCGAGGGCAGGGCCTGGGTGTCGCGGTCCTCGATCTCGTTCTTGGTCATGAACCAGCCGATCGTGCCGGCGAGCAGCAGGAACAGGACCAAGGGCAGAAGGTAGATGGCCTGACGCATTGCGATGGGCTCAGGCGGTCGCCGGGGTGGGCGATGGGCGTGGGCGGGCCGGCGCGCCGACCCGGTGGCGCCGGTCTGTCAGGGAGACGGCGCCGCCCGCGACCATGACCAGGCAGCCGGCCCAGATCCAGGGAACGAGGGGATTGTGATAGATGCGCGTGGTCCAGCCGCCCTGGCCGTCGGCCTCGCCGATCACGGCATACAGGTCGGCCAGCAGGGTGGTGTGGATCGCGGCCTCCGTCGTCTGGCGGCCCTCGACCGGATAGAAGCGTTTCTCGGGCGCCAGGGTCGTGACCAGGCGGCCGCCGCTCTCGACCCGGAACTGCGCGCGCTCCGCCGTGTAGTTCGGACCGTCCGCCTCGCCGACCGAGACCAGGGTGACTTCGTAGCCCGCCAATTCCACCGCGTCGCCCGGTTGCATCACCTGGATGCGTTCGGTCTGCCAGGCGGAGGAGCCGGTGATGCCGGCGACCAACAGGCCGAGCCCGGCATGGGCCAGGGTCATGCCCCAGGCGGCGCGCGGCAGATGGCGCGCGCGGGCGAGGAATCCGGCCAGAGGCATGCGGAACAGGCGCACACGATCGGCCCATTCGACGGCCGCGCCGGCGATCAACCAGGCGGCCAACCCGGTGCCCAACGCGGCCAGGGCGGTGTCCGCATCGGCCAGGGCCAGGGTGCCGAGAGCGACGATGAGGACCGCCCCCATGGCGAGGCGGAGGCGCGCCAGGGCGGTGCGCAGATCGCCGCGCTTCCAGGCCAGCATGGGGCCGATCGCCACCGCGATCAGGGTCGGGATCATCAGGGGCACGAAGGTGGCCTCGAAATAGGGCGGACCGACAGAGATCTTGCCGCCGCCGAGGGCGTCGAGGACCAGGGGATAGAGGGTACCGACGAAGACCGTCAAGGTCGCCGTGGTCAGCAGAAGATTGTTGAGCACCAGCGCGCCCTCCCGGCTGATCGGGGCGAAGACGCCCCCGCCCTTCAGGCGCGGCGCGCGCAGGGCGAACAGAGCCAGCGAGCCGCCGATCGTCAGCGCGAGGAGAACCAGGATGAACAGCCCGCGTTGGGGATCCGTGGCGAAGGCGTGGACGCTGGTCAGCACGCCCGAGCGGACCAGGAAGGTGCCCATCAGGCTGAGCGAGAAGGCGAGGATGGCGAGCAGGACGGTCCAGGCCTTCAGCGCGCCGCGCTTCTCGACGACGATGGCCGAGTGGAGCAGGGCGGTGCCCGCCAGCCAGGGCATGAAGGAGGCGTTTTCGACCGGATCCCAGAACCACCAGCCGCCCCAGCCCAGCTCGTAATAGGCCCACCAGCTTCCCAACGCGATGCCCAGGGTCAGGAAGGACCAGGCGGCCAGGGTCCAGGGCCGGACCCAGCGCGCCCAGGCCGGATCGACCCGGCCCTCGATCAGGGCGGCGATGGCGAAGGAGAAGGCCATCGAGAAGCCGACATAGCCGAGATAGAGCATGGGGGGATGAAAGGCGAGGCCGGGATCCTGCAGCAGCGGATTGAGGCCGGCGCCGTCGAGCGGCGGCGGAAAGACCCGCAGGAAGGGGTTCGAGGTGAACAGGATGAAGGCGAGGAAGCCGGTGCCGATCATGCCCTGAATCGCCAGCACCCGGGCGCGCAGGGTCTCGGGCAGGTTGCCGCCCAGGCCCGCGACGGCCGCGCCGAACAGGGCCAGGATCAGAACCCACAGGACCATCGACCCTTCGTGGTTGGCCCAAACGCCCGTGATCTTGTAGAGCAGCGGCTTGGCCGAATGGCTGTTGGCCGCCACGTTCGCCAGGCTGAAATCGGACGCGATATAGGCCTGCATCAGGGCCAGGAAGGCGATCCCCACCAGCAGCAATTGCAGCAGGGCAGCGGGGGCCGCGACAGCGGTCAGGCGCCGGTCGCCCCGCGCCGCGCCCCAAAGCGGCACGGTGCTCTGCACCGCCGCCAGGATGAAGGCGAGGACCAGGGCGTAATGGCCGATTTCGGCGATCATTCCTTGTCCCCCGTCTCGGATTCGGCGCCGTCCTGCCAGTGACCGGATTTCTTCAGGGCCTCGGCGACCTCGGGCGGCATATAGGTCTCGTCGTGCTTGGCCAGGACGCTGTCGGCCTCGAACCGGCCGTCCGGGCCCAGGCTGCCCTCGACCACCACGCCCTGCCCCTCGCGGAAGAGGTCGGGCAGGATGCCCTCGTAGACCACCGGCACCGCCGTCGCGAGATCGGTCACCTTGAAGACGATCCGCGCGCCGTCGCCGCGTTGGACCGAGCCTTCCTCGACCAACCCGCCGAGGCGCAGACGTTGGCCCGGGGCCACCGACTTGGTCGCGAGGTCGCTGGGCGAAAAGAAGAAGACGACGCTGTCCTCCAGCGCCGTCAGGGCCAGGGCGGCGGCCGCGCCCAGCAACGCGAGGGCGACCAGGATCACCGTCATGCGCCGCCGCTTAGGCGCCATCGTCGGCCTCGTGGGATTCGGCGAGGGATTCGGCCAGGGATTCGGCGGGGGTTTCGATCGGGGGTTCGGCGGCGGCGGTCCGCTCCGCGCGCAGGGCGGCGGCTTCGGCCTCGTTGCGCCGCGCGCTGATCAGCGACTGGGCCAGCAGGCCGCCCAGCACCAGGGCGGCGATGGCGAAGGCCGGCCAGACATAGCCGCCATAACCGCCCATGCCGAGCGACGCGGCGGCGAGGGTCGGGGCGAGATCGAAGCCGCTCATCGCCCGCTCACCCGGCGGTCCGGCCGAAGCGCAGCGCGCGGACGCGCCGGGCGGCGATCTCGGCCCGCATGCGCAGGATCACCAGGCAGAGGAAATAGCCGGTGAAGGCGATGGCCATCAGCAGCAGCGGCCAGAGCATCGAGGGGTCGATCGTCGGTCCGTCCAGGCGCAGCACGCTCGAAGGCTGGTGCAGGGTGTTCCACCAATCGACCGAGAATTTGATGATCGGCACGTTGACGAATCCGACCAGGGCGAGGATCGCGGCCGCCCGCGCGCCGCGGGTCGGCTCGTCGAAGGCGTTGGTCAGCGCCATATGGCCGAGATAGAGGAAGAAGAGGACGAGGACGCTGGTCAGTCGCGCGTCCCAGACCCACCAGGCGCCCCACATGGGCTTGCCCCAGAGCGATCCGGTGGCCAGGGCGATCAGGGTGAAGCCGGCGCCGATGGGCGCGGCGGCCTTGGCGAAGAGGTCGGCCAGGGGATGCTTCCAGACCAGGGCGGCGAAGCTGGCCGCCGCCATCACCGTGTAGACGAACAGGGCCATCCAGGCCGCTGGGACATGAACGTACATGATACGTACGCTTTCGCCCTGCTGGTAGTCGGGGGGAGAGGCGAAGATGCCGAGATAGAGCCCGGCGACCAGGCACACGGCCGTTAGCGCCGCGGCCCAGGGCTGGACCGCGCGCGCCAGGCGCAGGAATTGGGCGGGGTTGGCGTATCGGTGCATCGTCGCGGCCGGTCGGTTTCGGTCCCTCTGTTCCATACCTAGCATCCGTCGTCCGGCGCGCCAGTCACGTTTCGGTCACGAACACCGGCGCGGCGCAGGCGGGCGCGAGGATCGCTCCGAAGATGGGTCTGGCCGGCGGCCCTGTCCAGGACATGGATCAAGCCGCTATTCCGCCGCATGGCGCAGGGCGCCGGCGCAGGCCCAGGGGGCCAGGGCCAGGGCGGCGAGCAGGATCGCCGCCTCGATCAGCAGATGGGGGCGGACAGGAAAGTCGTGGATCGCCGCGTCCACCGCCGCGACGCCGAAGATCAGCACCGGGATATAGAGCGGCAGGACGAGAAGGGAGACCAGAACGCCGCCGCGCCGGGCGCCGAGCACCAGGGCCGCGCCGATTGCGCCGACCAGGGTCAGGGTCGGCGTGCCCAGGGCCAGGGCCGCCACCAGCGGGACCAGGCTGGTCGCGTCCATGTTCAGCATCAGGCCGAGCAGGGGCGCGGCGACCACGACCGGCAGGCCGGTGGTGAGCCAATGGGCCAGACATTTGGCGAGGACAACGCTTTCGAGCGGATGGGGCGAGAGCAGGATCAGTTCCAGGCTGCCGTCCTCATGGTCGGCCAGGAACAGTCGGTCCATGGAGAGCAGGGCGGCGAGCAGCGCCATGACCCAGATCAGCCCCGGCGCGACGGTGCGCAGAAGATCGGGGTCGGGCCCCACCCCGAAGGGCACGATCAGCACGGCGAGGACGAAGAAGAGCAAGGCGACCAGACTGTCCGAGCCTTGGCGCTGGGCCAGGCGCAATTCGCGTCGGAGGACTGCGAGGAACGGGCTCATGGCTCCGTCCGTTCGTCTTCGGTCCCGTCCTCGACCCATTCCAGGTCGTCATCGTCGAGCAGGTCGGCGCCCGCCTCCGGGGCGAAGTCGGCCAGAACGAGGCTCTCCGCGGCCGGCAGGTCGAGGGCGGTATGGGTTGCGACGACGATGATGCCGCCGCCCGCCCGGTGCTCGGCGAAGCCGTGTTCGAGAGTCTCGAGCGCCGCGTTGTCGAGGCCGACGCTGGGCTCGTCGAGCAGCCAAAGCGGCTTGGGCGCGGCGAACAGGCGGGCAATGGCCAGGCGGCGGCGCTGGCCGGCGGAGAGATAGCGCGTTGGCGTATCCGCCAGGGAGTCCAAGGCCACGCGCTCCAGCGCACGCCGTGCGGCGGCCTCGTCCGTGCCGTGCAGGCGCGCCCAGAAGCCGAGATTCTCGACCACGGTCAGGGCGGGCTTCACGGCGTCGGCATGGCCGAGATAGTGCAGCCGCTCGAAATGGCCGGCGCGGTCGGCGCGCAGGTCCGCGTCGTGCCAGAGCAGCGCGCCCCCGGCCGGTGCGGCCAAGGCGGCCATCAGGCGCAAAAGACTGGATTTTCCGCTGCCGTTGGGGCCAAGCAGTATGAGCGCCTCGCCTTCGTCGAGGGCGAAGTCGAGGCCTCGGAAAACCAGACGTTCGCCGCGGGTGCAGGTCAGGTTGCGGCCGGCGAAGATCGCCACGCGGAACCTCGTGGGAGGAAGGGGATGGGCGGCGACAGCTATACCATCCCGACGGATTCTGGGGAAAGAAAAGGGCCGGCGGGGTTTGGGGGGGATCCGCCGGCCCTAGGTTGGTCCGAAACGCGGACCGTCTCGGAGGAAGGGGGGTTCCTCCGAAGAGAGGGGTTAGTGAGGACAAGATGGGCCGGCAATGTGACGGCACAAGGGATGGAATGGGGCAACATTGTGTTGCGCTCGATCCGATTGGCTGTGCGCCAACCATCTGAAACCAAAGCGTGTTCCGGCGCTCGGCCGGGGCGCTCGGGTTCGTTCGGCTAGGCCAGTACGGCGGTGGCCTCGATCTCGATCAGCGCTTCCGCATCGGCCAGGCCGATCACGCCGATCAGGGTCATGGCGGGGAAATGCTTGCCGAAAGCCTCGCCGTAGACGGCCCCGATTTCGGCCACCCGGGCGCGGTAGTCGTCGATATCGGTGACGTACCAGACGAGGCGCATGACGTCGGCCGGAGACCCGCCGGCCGCGCCTAGGATGGCGACGACCCGCTCGAGCGCCCGGCGGGTCTGGCCGATCAAGTCGCCGGACTCGTAGCGCCCGTCGGGCGTCGTGCCGACCTGCCCGGCCAGGGTGACGACCCGGCCCTCGGCCACCGTGCCAAGGCTGTAGCCGCGCGGTCGCACGTAGCCCTCGGGCAGCAGAAACTCCATCGTTCGCCTCTCTATTTTGCGTGTTTGCGGAACTCGGGCTTGCGCTTCTCCAGGAAGGCATTGACCCCTTCCTTGGATTCGGCGGTGCCGTAGAACAGTTTGACGGCCTCGAAGCCGAGGGCGCCGATGCCCTTGATATGATCGGTGTCCATGTTGAAGGAGCGCTTGGCCAGGGCGATCGCGGTCGGGCTACGCTCGGCGATTTCGGCGCACCAGCGCTCGACCTCGGCATCCAGGTCCTCGGCCGAGACGACGACGTTGACCAGGCCCATGGCCAGGGCTTCGGCGGCGGAATAGCGGCGGCACAGGAACCACATCTCGCGCGCCTTCTTCTCGCCGACGATGCGCGCCAGATAGGCGGTGCCGAAGCCGGGATCGACCGAGCCGACCTTGGGCCCGACCTGGCCGAATTGGGCGTTCTCTGAGGCGATGGTCAGATCGCACAAGGCGGCCAGCACGTTGCCGCCGCCGATGGCGTAGCCCTGGACCCGCGCGATCACCGGCTTGGGGATGTCGCGGATGACGGCGTGCAGTTCCTCGACCGGCAGGCCGATGGTGCCGCGCCCGTCGTAGCTGCCTCCGTGGGACGACTGGTCGCCGCCGGTGCAGAAGGCCTTTTCGCCGGCCCCGGTCAGGACGACGACGGCGATCTCTCGATCCCAGCCGGCGCGCTTGAGGGCGTCGATCAACTCGTCGCAGGTGGTGCCGCGAAAGGCATTCATCACCTTGGGCCGGTCGATGGTGACGCGGGCGACCGGCCCGTCCACTTCGTAGCGGATGTCCTGATAGCTCATGGGGCGGCTCCCGTTATGCGAAGGCCTCGCGCTTCGACAGGCTCAGCACGAGGCAAACCCTTGGGCCTCACCCTGAGCCTCCTGAGCTTGTCGAAGGGCGAAGGGTGAAGTGGCACGGATCATCCGTGCATGGTCAGGCCGCCGGAGACGCTGATCGTCTGGCCGGTGACGAAGGCGGCGTCGTCGCTGGCCAGGAAGGCGACCATGCCCGGCAGATCCTCGGCCCGGCCCAATCGTTTCATGGGGATTGCGCGCGCCAGCGCCTGGACGATCTTCTCACCCGCCTCGCCCTCCTCGAAGAAGGAGCGCAGCAGCGGCGTGTCGGTCGGGCCGGGGCAGACCGTGTTCAGGGTGATGCCGGTCCGCGCCAGTTCGCGGGCCATGGTCTTGGTGAAGGCGATGATGCCGCCCTTGCAGGCGGAATAGACCGCTTCGCCCGAACTGCCGACGCGCCCCGCGTCGGAGGCGATGTTGACGACCCGTCCGGCGCTGGCCTCGACCATGCCGGGCAGCACTGCGTGATGCATGTTGAGGGGGCCGCGCAGATTGATTGCGATGATCTTGTCCCACAGGGCCGGGTCGGTCTCGAGGAAGTTGGCGAAGCGGTCCCAGCCGGCATTGTTGACCAGGACGGAAATATCGCCGCCGGTTTTGCGCGCTTCGGCGACGCCGGCGCGCACGGCATCGTAATCCGTGATGTCGGTGGCGTGGAAACCGGCCCGGCCGCCCGCGTCCTCGATCGCCCGCGCGGTCTCCGCCGCCGTGGTCTCGTCCCGGTCGAAGACCGCGACGCGGCAGCCCTCCTCCGCCAGGCGCAGGCAGATCGCTCGCCCGATCGCGCCGCCGCCGCCGGTGACCACGGCATGCTTTCCCTTGAGACCTCGCATCGTGCCCGTCCCCTCGTCCCACGCGTGATGCTAGCAGCCTTGCGCCAAAAAATCGGTCATGCGGGCAAACGCCGCACGAAATCCGCCATCAGGGCGAGCACGGTATCGTCCCGGTCGCGGTGGGGCGCGTGGCCGCAACCCGGCAGCAGGGCGATCTCGACCGGGCCGCCGCTCGCCCGGGCGATGCGGTGCACCTGCTCGGCCGTGCCGTATTCGTCCTCTTCTCCCTGGATCGCCAGGACCGGGCAGGCGATGGCGGGCAGGCGGTCCTCGATGTTCCAGTCGCGGAACGCGGGCGACAGCCAGGCGTCGTTCCAGCCGCGGAAGGCATGGTCGACATTCGCGCCGTGCCAGCGCGCGAGCTTGGCGCGCAGGTCGGTCGTCTCATAGGCTTCCTTCGCCGCGGCGATGCTGGCGAGCGAAATCTCCTCGATGAAGACATGGGGCGCTTCGACGATCAGGCCGCGCACCCGGCCGCCCTCGACTTCGGGCGTGCCGGCGTGGATTAGGGCGATGGAACCGCCGTCGCTATGGCCGACCAGGATCGTGCTTTCGATCCCAAGCGCATCCAGCAGGGCGGGCAGCACGGTCTCGGCCTCCTCGTGCATGAAATCGGGCGCGTGCGGGCCGGGCAGGGGGTCCGATTTCCCGTAGCCGCGCCGGCTATAGGCCAGGGCCGCCAGGCCGGTCTCGGCCGCGAGCAGGGCCGGGAAACCCCGCCATTGGGCGGCGCAGCCCAGCCCCTCGTGCAGGAAGACCAGGACCGGGCCGTCTTGGCTCTCGGAGCGGTTATCGCGCCAGGACGAAGATTTGGGCGATTGGGCCGCCTCGGCCCACAGGACCTCCAGGCGCTGGCCCGCCGCCTCGACCAGGCTCAATCGTCGGACCGCAGCTTGAAGCGCTGGACCTTGCCGGTCGCGGTTTTGGGCAAGGCCTCGGCGAATTCGATCCAGCGCGGGTATTTGAAGGGGGCGAGGCTGGCCTTGACGTGGTCCTTCAGGGCCTCGGCCAGGGCGTCGTCGCCGACCGTCCCCGCCTGGGGCACGACCACGGCCTTGGGCTTGACCAGACCGTTCTCGTCCTTGTGGCCGACGACGGCGGCTTCCAGCACCGCCGGGTGGCCGATCAGCGCGCCCTCGACCTCGAAGGGAGAGACATAGATGCCCCCGACCTTCAGCATGTCGTCGGAGCGCCCGGCATAGACGTAGTAGCCGTCCTCGTCCCGGCTGTACTTGTCGCCCGTGCGGGTCCAGCGCCCCTCGAAGGTCGCCAGGCTCTTTGCCCGGTTGTTCCAATATTCGCCGGCGCCGGACGGACCGGCGATCAGAAGATCGCCGACTTTGCCCTGGGGCGCGTCCTCTCCGTGCTCGTCGACGATGCGGGCCTCGTAGCCCGGCACGGGCTTGCCCGTGGTGCCGTATCTGACGTCGCCGGGGGCGGCCGAGATGAAGATGTGCAGCATTTCGGTCGAACCGATGCCGTCCAGGATGTCGACCCTCACGCGCTCGCGCCATCGCCGCCCCAGGTCCGCCGGCAGGGCCTCGCCCGCCGAGACGCAGCGACGCAGGCCGATCTCCGCCCCTGTCGGCAGGTCGTCGCGCGCCAGAAGGGCGGCATAGAGGGTGGGGACGCCGTAGAAGATGCTCGGCCGCTCGGCGCGCAGCCGGGCGAGGATCGACTCCGGGGTCGGCCGCTCGGCCATCAGCACAGCCGTCGCGCCCACATGAAACGGAAAGGACAGCGCGTTGCCCAACCCGTAGGCGAAGAACAGCTTGGCAACGGAGAAGACCGTGTCCTCTTCCGCGATGCCCA
>JABIRQ010000429.1 GCA_018699755.1 Rhodospirillaceae bacterium
ATCCAGATGCTTGGGCAGGACATAGACCTCGCGGCCATAATTGTCCGCGTTCTGCCAAAGCTCCATCTGCGCCATGACCTGATTGGTGAAGGACGCGCTCATCACGAAGCTGGGATGACCGGTCCCGCAACCCAGGTTCACCAAGCGGCCCTTGGCCAGCAGGATGACCCGCTTGCCGTCCGGGAACTCGATCTCGTCGACCTGCGGCTTGATCTCGCGCCATTTCATGTTGGACAGGCCTTCGACCTGAATCTCGTTGTCGAAATGACCGATATTGGACAGCACCGCGCGGTCCTTCATCTGGCGCATATGGTCGATCGTGACGACATCGATATTGCCCGTCGCGGTCACGAAGATGTCGCCACGCGGGGCGGCATCCTCCATCGTGACGACCTCGAACCCCTCCATCGCCGCCTGCAGGGCGCAGATCGGGTCGGCCTCCGTCACGAGCACGCGGCAGCCCGCGTTGCGCAGAGATTCGGCAGAGCCCTTGCCGACATCGCCGTAGCCCGCGACGACCGCGACCTTGCCCGCCATCATCAGATCGGTGGCGCGCCGGATCGCGTCGACCAGGCTTTCCCGGCAGCCGTATTTGTTGTCGAACTTGGACTTGGTGACCGAGTCGTTGACGTTGATCGCCGGAACCTTGAGCGTGCCGGCCTTCTGCATTTCGTAGAGGCGGTGGACGCCGGTCGTGGTCTCCTCCGACAGGCCGACCACGTCGTCGAGCAGCTCGCCGTATTTCTCGTGCATCAGCACTGTCAGATCGCCGCCGTCATCGAGGATCAAGTTGGGGCGCCAGTCGTCGGGGCCAAAAATGGTCTTCTCGATGGCCCACCAGAACTCCTCCTCGCTCATCCCCTTCCAGGCGAAGACGGGAACGCCGGTCGCCGCGATCGCGGCGGCAGCCTGATCCTGGGTCGAAAAGATATTGCAGGAGCTCCAGCGCACCTCGGCGCCGAGCGCGGTCAGGGTTTCGATCAGGACCGCGGTCTGGATCGTCATGTGCAGGCAGCCCGCGATGCGTGCGCCCTTGAGCGGCTTGGCCGCGCCGAATTCCTCGCGCACGGCCATCAGACCCGGCATTTCGGTCTCGGCCAAGTCGATCTCGCGACGGCCCCAATCGGCCAGCGAAATATCCGCGACCTTAAAATCCTGTTCGTTAGGCATACCGATCTCCAAATGCGGGCCGGCACTATCGCGCCGCGGCCCTTGGCGTCTCCCGTCGCGGGGCCGTATAGCAACACAGCGGTGCGCCAGCAACCGCAGCACCGGTCCTAGTACCGACTATCGGTACTACCCCCGTCATGGTTAACGCGAGATTAATCTGGCGCGCCTACGCCAAGGCGTTGAAATCGTCCAAGAGCGCGGCGATCCGGCCCGGGTCCCACTGGTCCATGACCATATTCGCGCGCCGGTTGGCAGCCAGATGGTCCATCTTGCGCACCCGCTCCTTGACCCGGGGAATGCTGCCCGCGGCCATCGACAACTCGCGGATGCCCAGGCCGAGCAGCAACACGGTACAACGCGGATCGCCCGCCATCTCGCCGCACAGGCTGACCGGGATTCCGGCCCGGTGCGCCGCCTCGGTGGCGAATTGGATCAGCCGCAGAACGGCCGGATGCAGGGGGTTATAGAGATGGGCCACCTGGTCGTCGCCCCGGTCGATCGCCAGGGTGTACATGGTGAGGTCGTTGGTGCCGATGGCGAAAAAGTCGCAATCGCGCGCCAGCGCATCGGCGGTCAGGGCCGCACCCGGCACTTCGATCATGACACCCAAGGGCGGAATCTCGATCCGGGGCGCCACCTTGCGGCGGCGAAGGCGGCGGTGGATTTTCTCCAGGATCCGGCGCACCGCCCGCACCTCCCCCGTCGTCGAAATCATCGGCAGCAGGATTCGTACGGGTCCGTGGGCCGAAGCGCGCAGAATGGCAGCGAGCTGCGTTTCGAGCAGCGGTTGCTCCTTGAGGGAGAGCCGGATGGCCCGCAGCCCGAGAGCGGGATTGGCGCCCTCGCTCACCCGTCCCCCCAACGAAGTAAGCAGCTTTTCGCTGCCCACATCCAGGGTCCGGACGGTGACCGGCTTGCCGTCCATCGCCTCGACCACCGCGGCGAGCGCGCGGTACTGCTCCTCCTCGCCGGGCAGGTCCTCGCGGTTCATGTAGAGGAACTCGCTGCGCAGCAGGCCGATCCCCTCGGCCCCGGCGGCGAGCACGGACTCGAGCTCTCCCGGCAGTTCGAGATTGCCTTGCAGGCAGATTTCGACGCCGTCCCGGGTGCGCGCCGGCAGGTCGCGCAGGCGGTTCAGGCGCTGGCGTTCGCGCAGGAAGGCGGCGTGCTTTTCCTCATAATCGGCAAGGGTCGCGGCCGTCGGTGCGATGACGACCACGCCGGCGGCGCCGTCGACGATCACCGTGTCGCCGTTGGCGATGCCGCTATGCATCAAAGCCGGCACGCCGAGCACCGCCGGCAGGCCGAGGGAACGGGCCATGATCGCGGTATGGCTTTCCACCCCGCCCAGCACGGTCGCGAAGCCGGCGACATCTCCTCCCGGCGCGATCAGCGCGGTTTCCGCCGGGCTCAACTCCTCGGTCAAGATGACGCTGCCGGGCGGCAGATGGGACAAGGCCTGATAGGGCCGATTGGTCAGGCTGCGCACAAGACGGTCGCCGACCTCGCGCACGTCCTGAATGCGGGCCGCCAGATAGCTATCCTCGACCGCGGCGAAGCCGGCCGCGATCTCGGCGATCTCTGCCTGGACCGCAGCTTCGGCGTTGCGGCCATCTTCGGAAATCCGCCGTGCGGCGCCCCGAATCAGACGGGAATCGGCCAGCATGTGAAGATGGGCGTCGAGCAGGAAGCCCAGTTCCTCGGCCACCGTATCGGGCAGGGTCGCGGCTTTGGCACGCAGTTTTTCGACCTGCCGGCGCGAGCGTTTGACAGCGGCATCGAGGCGGCCATGTTCGGCCGCACGCGCGGCGGCCGCCACGGGATAGTCCGGCACCTCCATGATGCCGCGTTCGTTGAGATGCGCGGTGCCGATGGCGATGCCTTCGGAGACGCCGAGGCCGTGCAGGACCCGCTCTTCGCGCTTGGGGCGTTTTCGGCTACTCCCGGTCCTCACCGAACTTCCTCTCGACCAGGGCGACCAGCGCATCCAGCGCCGCCGCCGCATCCGGCCCGCCGGCGCAGAGTTCCAGGCGCGTGCCGGGTCCCGCGGCGAGCATCATGAGACCCATGATCGACGAACCGGCCACCCGCGCCCGGTCCTTGGCCACCTCGACATCCGCCTCGAACTCAGCCGCCAGTTTCACGAACTTGGCCGCGGCCCGCGCATGCAGGCCCCGGCCGTTGACGATCGTCACCACCCGCCGCTGGGGACCGGGCTCGGCGGCGGCCCGCCCGGCCGTCATCCGCCTCCCTCGCCAAGCAGCGCGGAGGCAACGTTGATGTATTTGCGCCCCGCCTCCTGCGCGGCCGCGACGACCTCGGCCAGGACACCGTCCTCGCGCAGGCTGGCCAGCTTGATCAGCATGGGCAGATTCACGCCGGCGATCACCTCGACATGGGGTCCGGCATCGATGACCGAAATGGCGAGATTCGAGGGGGTGCCGCCGAACATGTCGGTGAGCAGCACGACTCCCGCGCCGTCCTCGACCGCCGCGATACCGTCGAGAATATCCTGGCGCCGCTGTTCCATATCGTCGTCGGGCCCGATGCAGACCGCGGCGACCTGTTCCTGAGGGCCGACCACATGCTCCAACGCCGCGATGAACTCGTCGGCGAGGCGGCCATGGGTGACCAGAACCATTCCAATCATTGCTTTCTACCCGTGCGCGGCTTGCGGTCGTCGCAGGCCCCCTTGGGCGATCGGGGCAGGTCGAGGTCGACGCGCCCTAGTCCGCCACCGGCCGACCCAGATCGCGATGGCGCAAATGCACCTTGCGCCCGATCCCACTAAGCCATGCGGCGAGACGCTCGGCAACGTATACGGAGCGATGGCGCCCCCCCGTGCAGCCCAAAGCGATCGTCAGATAGGCCTTTCCCTCGGCTTCGAAGCGCGGCAGCAGATCCTCGAGCATTGCGCAGAGAGTATCGAAAAAGCGGTCGAAGGCCGGGTCGCCAGCGATATGGCCGCCCACAACCGCGTCGCAGCCTGTGAGGTCCTTGAGCGCCGGTTCGTAGTGCGGATTGCGCAGGAACCGCGCGTCGAAAACCAGGTCCGCCTCGCGCGGCAGGCCGTGGCCATAGGAAAATGAGACGACGAACAGGTCGAGGACATCGCGCAAAGCCAGGGCGAAACGGTCGGCCAGGAGCGCCCGCAGCGCGCCGAGCGTCAGACTCGACGTGTCGATCACCGCATCGGCACGGCGGTGCAGGCCGGCGCTGACGACACGCTCGCGCGCGATGCCGTCGGCCACCGGACGGTCCTGGGCCAGAGGGTGACGGCGGCGGCTGGCCGCGAAACGCCGCTGCAGGACATCGTCGTCGCAGTCGAGATAGAGCAGATGGACATCGAAACGGTCGAGGGCGCGCAAGGAGTCGAGCCGTTCGAGAATAGCGTCGACATCGAAATCGCGCGTGCGCACGTCGATTCCCACGGCGAGGCCCCGGCCCGCGATCGCATCCAGATTGAGGAGGCCGCCGATCAGGGAGATCGGCAGATTATCGACCGCCTCGTAGCCGAGATCCTCGAACGCCTTGAGCGCGGAGATCTTGCCCGCGCCCGACAAGCCGGTCACGAACACGATCCGGCTGCGCGCAGCGCCCGGTTCGGCGGCGGCCTTCGCTCCGGCTTCCGGGCGCTTATTGTCCACCATCGCGCCCATCCAATACGGGTCCGCCGGGGGCGGTGGCAAGGACCAGCTTCGCCGGAGTCGAGGCCTCGAAGGGGGCGAGGCGGAGGAGGGGCAAGCGCAAACCGAGAAAGGTCCTGAACGCGGGTTCGGGCAGGCGCGGCACGGCATCGGGCGGGACCAGGTCGACCGCCAGGTCGAGCGCGGCCTCGTCCAGGACGGGCACTTCCACGATGCCCAGGCCGCGCACCTCCATCCGTCCGGCGATCGCGGCGGGGGCGGAGGCGAGCAGGCGTCCGCCCGAGCGGCGCAGATCGCAGCGATCGTCCGCGATCAGGCGCGCGCCACGGTCAAGCAGGCGCAGGGCGAGGTCCGATTTTCCCGCGCCCGACGGTCCGCACAACAGGATGCCGCAGCCGTCCAACGCAACGGCGGTGCCGTGGACCTGCATGGTTTCTGTCTTCTCCGGCCCCTCGGACACTTGCCGTCTCCGTCAGCCGGCGGGCAGGCGGACGATGAAACGCGCGCCGCCCTCGGCCCGGTTCTCGGCCTGGATCGAGCCGCCATGGGCGTTGACGATCTGGCGCGAGATGCTGAGTCCGAGCCCAGAATGGGTGCCGAATTTTTCGCCGCTCGGCCGTTCGGAATAGAAGCGGTCGAAAATTTCCTCGTAGCGGTTTGCGGGAATGCCCGGCCCGGTATCCTCGACCTGGACGACGACGTCCTTGTCCTTCCGGATCGCGGCGATTCGGATGATCCCGCCGGGCGGGCTGAACGAGATGGCGTTGACGATCAGGTTGCGAAAGACCTGGCCCAGGCGTTCCTCGAACCCGCGCACGCGCAGATCGGCGCCGGGCGCGAGGTCGAGAATCAGGCGTGGGCTCTCGCTTCCGCCCGTCTCGTTGTGGATATCGACCAGAGTCGAGAGCAGTCGGTCGATCTGCACCGGAACCGTCTCCTCCCGGCTCAGCTCGGCATCGAGCCGGGACGCATCGGAAATATCCGTGATCAGGCGATCCAGGCGGGCGACATCGTCCTGAATGATGCTCATCAAGCGACGTTGCTGCTCGGCATCCTTCACCCGGGCCGCCGTCTCGACGGCGCTGCGCAGGCTCGAGAGGGGATTCTTGATCTCATGGGCGACATCTGCCGCGAAACGCTCGATCGCATCCATCCGGGCCCAAAGCGCATCGGTCATTTCGCGCAGGGCGGAGGCCAGCTCACCCAGCTCGTCCCGGCGGCCGGAGAAATCTGGAATCCGGTGCTGGCGGCCATGGCCGCGGCGCACCAGATCGGCGGCACCGGCAAGGCGCCGGATCGGCCGGGTGATGGTACCGGCCAGATAGAGCGAGAGCAGCACGGTCACGGCCAGGGCGATCGCAAAGATCTTCAGGACATCGAACCGCACCGCGCGGATCGCGGCGTCGATCTCCTGGCTGTCGGCGGTCAGGTAGAGGGCGCCGATGACTTTCTTATAGCGCTGGACCGGAAGGGCGACGCCGAGGACGAGGGTGCCGTCCTCGGCGCGCAGCAGGGCCTTGGCCGGCTCGCCCAGCAGGGCGCGCTGGACCTCGGCATATTGCTGGGCCCTCTGGTCCGAAAATTCGCGATAGCGCTCCAGATTCTCGCCACTGCGAAACCAGCCGGCCACCGTGTCGTAGATATCGACGATGGGTTCGGTAACCCCGTCGGGCGGGCTGGGCGGCGGCAGGTCCTCGACCTTTACCACGCCGCCCGATCCGATCAGCATCCGGCTGTCGGCCATCAGCATGCCGCCCGGGTGAAACAAGCGCGCGCGAACCCGGGTCGGCTCGACCAGGCGGCGGACCATCTGGCGCGTTCGCTCGATCAGGAATTCCGACTTGCCGGACAGGTCGGTGGTCACCGCGCCCTCGGCCAGGGCGCCGGCGACGATCTCGCCATGGGTGCGCAGGGCGACGAATTCCGCCTCCACCAGGCCGGCCTTGTATTCGTCGAGATAAAGCAGGCCGCCGACCGGGATGGCGAGGGCGAGAACATTGATCGCCAGGACCCTCCGGGTCAGGGGCGATATGAGGCGACCGCGCCGCCGCCGCACGGCCGGATCGCGCCCGGCGCCGGCCGGTTCGGCCGGCGCTTTCGTCATGCGTGTCTTTCTAGGTCCGGCGTCCATCCCCCGCCGACGGCTCTCAGCCGTCCCTGTAGCGATAGCCTATTCCGTACAAAGTCTCGATCTGGGCGAAATCGTCGTCGATCGCCTTGAACTTCTTGCGCAGCCGCTTGATGTGGCTGTCGATCGTGCGGTCATCGACATAGACATGCTCGCCATAGGCGGCGTCGATGAGCTGGTCGCGGCTTTTCACATGGCCGGGCCGGACGGCCAGGGCCTTGAGGATCAGGAACTCTGTGACCGTCAGGTTCACCGGCTCACCGCGCCAGGCGCAATGGTGGCGCGAATCGTCGAGCACCAGATCGCCGCGCACCAGGGTGCCTTCGCCTTCGCGTCCCTCGCCGCCTGCCTCGCCCGCATCGGCGCGGCGTAGGACGGCGCGGATGCGCTCGACCAGCAGGCGCTGGGAGAACGGTTTGGTGATGTAGTCGTCGGCGCCCATCTTGAGGCCGAGCATCTCGTCGATTTCGTCGTCCTTGGAGGTCAGGAAAATCACCGGCATATTCGAGTTGCGCCGCAAGCGGGACAACAGTTCCATCCCATCCATGCGCGGCATCTTGATATCGAGCACCGCGATATCGACCGGGCGCTGGGTGATGTCGCGCAGGGCGTTCTCGCTGTCCGGGTAGCTGCGCACATCGTAGCCTTCCGCCTCCAATGCCATGGCAACGGATGCGAGGATGTTTTGGTCGTCATCGACCAGAGCGATGGTGCGGCGCACGGCGTCGCCTCCTTCATGAACGGAAGTACAGTATGTATGCGTTGCGGTGGTATTTGCCATAACCGGGATGGAAGCCGCCGAATGTGGCGGCATTTCGACCCTGGCGCGGCGCAGAAGCGACGATCGCGCGGATGGAGAGCTTGGGCATGGCGGAAAACGGCGAAAAAACGCGTGAAGGCGTGACACCAAGCGGGATCGCGCGCGCCGTCATGCGCCGGGCCGTGACCGCGAGCCTCGGCACCCGCCTGGCGGAAAACGGCAGTGACTCCTCCGGCTGGCCCTATGTTTCGCTCGTGCTGGCGGCGACCGACCATGCCGCGCGGCCCCTGCTTCTGCTTTCCGACCTGGCCGTTCATACAAGCGCGATTCGCGCCGACGCACGCATCGCCCTGCTGTTCGACGCCACGATCGGCCTGGCGGATCCGCTGACCGGCGCGCGGGTTTCGGTCCTGGGCCGGGTGGAACCGGTCGAGGACGAAGCGCTGCTCGCCCGGTTCGTGGCGCGCCATCCCAGCGCGGCGGGCTACGCCGGATTCGACGATTTCCGGCTGTATAAGATGACGCCGGAACGCGCCCATCTGGTCGCCGGGTTCGGCCGCATTTCCTGGATCGAGGCGCCGGATCTGCTGTTCGACTCGGCGCCTTGCAGCGCCTTGGCGGCGGCCGAGGCGGACATCGTCGCCCATATGAACGCCGATCATGGCGACGCGCTGGAAGCCTACGCGACCGGGCTTCTGGGCCTCGATGGCGGAGCATGGCGCATGGCGGGGATCGATCCGGAAGGCTGCGATCTGCGCCGGGGAAGCCGGTTGGCGCGACTCGATTTCAACAAGCCCGTCGACGGCCCCAAAGCCGCCCGATCGACCCTCGTTTCCCTGGCCGCCGCGGCGAGGCAAGGGAAGGCGCCCGAGGCAACCTAGAGTCCGGTTGCCGGTCCAACCGGTGCTGGGTATGGTGCCCTCAATCGGCCTCGCGACGCCATTCTGCAGTCACCCGACCCGGCCCTTCCGATCTTTGAGAAGAAGTGGCCGGGTCGTCGATTTGGGAGGAGAAGCTTGGACAATCTAGGTCCCGTCTCGAGCGAGCACGGGCTCGAGAACCATGGCGTTCGCAATGCCCGGAACGTCTTTTGGAATCTCGACGCCGCCGCGCTTTACGAGGAATCGGTCCGGCGCGGCGAATGCACCCTGGCCCAGGGCGGACCGCTGGTGGCGCGGACCGGCCAGCACACCGGCCGCTCGCCCAACGACAAGTTCATCGTCGAGGAGGCATCGAGCCGCGACGGCGTCTGGTGGGGCAAGGTCAACCGCCCGATCGACGAGGCGCGCTTCGCCAGCCTCCGGACCCGCATGCTGGCCTATCTCCAGAATCGCGACCTGTTCGTGCAGGACTGCTATGCCGGCGCGGATCCGGACTATCGCCTGAAGGTCCGCGTCGTGACCGAATCGGCCTGGCACAACCTGTTCGCGCGCAACATGTTCATTCAGCCGCCGCGCGAGGCGCTGGCGAATTTCGAGCCGGAGTTCACGGTGATCCAGGCGCCGAATTTCCACGGCGGCGGCGAGGCCGACGGTTTGAACTCCGAGGTTTTCGTCCTGGTCAACTATGCCGAGCGGCTGGTGCTGATCGGCGGCACCTCCTATGCCGGCGAGATCAAGAAAAGCGTCTTCTCGATCCTCAACTACCTGCTGCCGGAGCGCGGCGTCCTGCCGATGCATTGCTCCGCCAATATCGGCCCGGACGGGGATTGCGCCATCTTCTTCGGCCTGTCGGGGACGGGCAAGACGACCCTGTCCGCCGATTCCAGCCGCACCCTGATCGGCGACGACGAGCACGGCTGGTCGGACAACGGCGTGTTCAACTTCGAAGGAGGCTGCTACGCCAAGGTCATCCGGCTTTCGCCGGAGGCGGAGCCCGAAATCTATGCGACCACCAAGCGCTTCGGCACCGTGCTCGAGAATGTTGTGGTCGACCCGGCCACCCGCCTGCTCGACCTGGACGACGCGGCCTATACCGAGAACACCCGCGCCTCCTATCCGATCGATTTCATCCCCAACACCAGCGCGACCGGGATGGGCGGGAATCCGGAGAATGTGATCATGCTGACGGCCGATGCCTTCGGCGTGCTGCCGCCGATCAGCCGCATGACGCCGGAACAGGCGATGTATCACTTCCTTTCGGGTTACACCGCGCGGGTCGCGGGCACCGAAAAGGGGGTCAACGAGCCCCAGGCGACCTTCTCGACCTGCTTCGGCGCGCCGTTCATGCCCCGCCATCCCGCCGTCTATGCCAAATTGCTGGGCGAGAAGATCGCGCGCGGCGGCGCCAAATGCTGGCTGGTCAACACCGGCTGGACCGGTGGCGCCTACGGCGTGGGCGAGCGCATGAAGATCGCCCATACCCGGGCCATGATCCGCGCCGCCCTCGACGGCAGCCTGGCCCAGGTCGCCACCGTGGCCGACCCGACCTTCGGCCTGCATGTGCCCGAATCCTGCCCCGACGTGCCGGCCGAGGTCCTGAATCCCAAGAACACCTGGGCCGACAAAGGCGCCTATGACGACATGGCGCGGGAAGTCGCGCAGCGCTTCGAAGCGAATTTCGGCGAGTTCGAAAGCCATGTGGACGATGGCGTGAAGGCCGCCGCCATTCGCGCCGCGGCTTAGGGCGCCGGCAGGCGCTGCCGCCCCAGGAGGGCGAGGAGCGCAAGGAAAAGAACGCAGACCCCGACCAGGGCGGCGACCAAGCCGTGGGGCTCCCAGGCCGCCAGGGCGGCTCCGGTCAGGGCCGGGCCGGTCACGCTGCCGAATTCGAAGGCCATGACGAAGGCGGCGTTGGCGGCGGCGATCTCGGCTCCGGGGAAGCGCTCGCCCAGGGCGACCAGGCCCACCGTATAGAAGCCGATCACCGACCCACCCCACAGGAACAACAGAATCCAGAGGACGAAGCCCGCTTCCAGGGCCGGCGCGAGAAGCAGGGGGCTGACGATTCCCAGCCAGGCCAGGCTCGCAAGCACGCGGCGCTGCGGCATCCGGGCACTGACCCAGCCGATCGGAATCTGCAGGGCGGCGTTGCCGATCAGGAAGACCGAGACCATCACCACCACCGCATGCTCCCCCAATCCGCTGCGCAGGCCGTAGATCGGCAACAGGGCGACGACGGACATGACGAGGGCGCCGCAGGTCCAGGCGCAAGCGAGCAGGATCGGCGCGCGTCTCGCCACCGTCAGAAGACCGCCGCCGCCATGCGCCGATACGGCGGGCGCGAGGCCATGGGCGGCCGTCAGCGGCAGGACCGAGACCGCCAACAAACCCGCCGCGACCAGAAACGGCGTCCAACCCGTGCTGCCCACGGCGATGATCAGCAGCGGGCCGACCGCGAAACCGACGGCGAAGAGCATGGCGTAGATGCCGACCGTGGTGCCCCGGCCCTCATTCGTCGATATCCGGTTGACCCAGATCTCGCTGGCGATCCATTGCACCGCGATCGCCGCGCCGAGCAGGAAGCGGATCGGGAACCAAGCATAGACGTTCGGGAACAGGGGCAGCAGCAGAAGCGCCCCGACGGCGACGACGACCGAGGAATAAAGGGCGCCCAGGGTGCCGAGGCGCGAGACCAGGGCCGGGACCAGGGGGCCGACGAAAAGTACGGCGAGAGACGAGGTCGCGGCGCTGAGGCCGATCAGCACGGCATCCACGCCCTGGCGTTCGAGCAGCAAGGTCAGAAGCGGCGAGGTCAGGCCGAAACACAGACCCGAGACGCCGACGCAGGCGATCACGGCGGCCAGGCTGCGCCGCCGCTCGGACGCGCTCAGATCGGGCACGCTCACTCCTTGCCGGTCGGCTCCGCGCCGGGATCATCCGCCTGGTCTGGCATGTCCTCCCGCGCCACCGACGTCGGGCGGGGCCCGTCCGATTCGACCCGCACCTCGCTGCCCGAGCGGATATGGATGTCGCGCTGCGGGAAGGGAATGACGATCCCCTCCTCGCGGAAACGCTTGTCGATGGCGAAAAGCAGGCCGTTCTGCACGTCGACGAAATCCAGAATGTTGGCAAGGTAGACGCGCAGCTCGAACTCCAGGGCCGAATCGCCGAAGCGTTGGAACATGACGTAGGGTTTGGGCCAATCGGAGACCTTCGGCTGCGCGTCCGCGCATTCGAGCAGGATGTCGTGCACCTTCTGGGTGTCGGAGCCATAGGCCACGCCGACCTTGATCTCGACGCGGCCAAGATTGTCCTTGTGGGTCCAATTGGTGATCGAATTCGAGAGAATCTCGGAGTTCGGGATGATGACGGAGGAACGCTGCCAAGTGGTGATTTCCGTTGCGCGCACGCTGATCCGCTTCACGAAGCCTTCCTTCTGGCCGATCACCACCCAATCGCCCACTTTGATCGGCCGCTCGACCAGCAGGATCAGGCCGGAGACGAAATTGTTGACGATGTTCTGCAAGCCGAAGCCGATGCCGACGGAAAGCGCGCCGGCAATGATCGCGAGCGAGGACAGGTCGATGCCCGCGGTCGAGATCGCGGCAAGCACGGCGATCGTCACCCCAATATACCCGACGCCGGAGCGCAGCGCGGCCTGGGCGCCGATATCGAGCCGCGTGTTCGGCAGCACCCTTTCCTCCAGCTTGCGCTGGGCGAAGCGGACGGCGGCCAGGAGCAGCACGAAGACGCCGATGCCAAGCAGGATATCGGTCAGGGAAATGCGCATGCTGCCGATCGAGAAGCCCGTGAAGATCTTGCCGAGCCAGGCCCAGGCCTCGCCCCAGCCGAAGCCCCAGATCGGCAGGAGCAGGCCGATCACGGCGACGATCAGCAGGAGGTCGAAAACCAGGTGGATCCAGAACTGGAGGAGCTTGGCGTCCTGGGGCGAAAAGCCGAGCCCGGTCGTCATGCGGACCGTTGCCGAATCGACTTCGCCGATCAGCAGGCTGGAAGCCTCGCGCGCCGCGCCATGCAGCAGCATGGCGCCAGCGACCATGCCCGAGGTCGCGATCATCTGCAGCGCTAGATATTCGGCCAGGGCGTAGAAGCGGAACAGGGCGAAAACCGGCACGGCGAGGCCGATCAGCGCCAGGATCAGGCGCACGAGCTGCCACCGGCGCGGCGGGCCGCGCCGCTCGGGCACCGCCGTGTCTCGGCCCTCGGCCGGCGCCTCGGGGAGGACCCATCCATCGCGCCACAGCCGGCTGGCCACGAGCGAGAACATGATCAGGGCGGCCAGAGAATCGCCGATGAGGGCGTGCAGGGCCGCGAAAGCCTCTCCCGTCTCGACGCCGTCCTCGGCGAAGCGAATGAAGAAATTGACCGAGACGACAGCAGCCAGCGTGGTCAGGCGCCCGCTGGCCATGGCGCAAAGCGCGTCGTTGAGCGGCGGAACGCGCCAGATCGGCAGACGCGAGGCCAGAACGGCGCGAGTCAGGGCCGTGGCGAGGGAAAAGACCGCGATGGCCAGACAGGCGGCCTCGACCATCTCGCCGAGCTCGCCGACCAGCACATCGAAGCCGAGGAAGGCGAGATAGACGGAGACCGCGGTCAGGGAAGGCACCAGGCCGCGCCCCAATCCCTCGGCGATCGCCGCCATCAGGCGCCGCCGATAGGACGGCCGCTCCTCCGCCGGGGTCCGGCCATAGGTCGACAGGATGCGCCGGCGACCCCAGATGCCGAGCAGGACCGCCGCCAGGACAAGCACGGCGAAGGCGATGTAGGAACCGCCGCCGATCTGCTCGTCGACCTCGACCGAGCGGATCCAATCCGCGGGCGCGGCGGCCAGGGCGCGCACGAAAACGAGGGCCTGGGCGCCGCCCTCGACCCAGGTCTGCGACGCCAGGACCGAGGGGCCGCGCGCCATCAGGTTCTGTTCCATGCGTGCGCCGCGCGCCGCGCGAAGCCGCGAGGTCAGCTCGTCGGCCTGCGCGACGATCAGATCGATCTGCTTGGCGTGCGCCTCGATCGCCGCCACGCGCTTGTCGAGTTCCTGGCGCTGGGCGACGATCTCGGGCGCTTCCGCCGCGTCGCCCTCGGCCGGCGCCGGACCCAGGGAATCGAGTAGCCGCCGCTCCTGGGCGATGGTCGCATCGACCACCTCTTTCCGTTCGGCCGCTTCCTGCAGGACGCGGTCGACCTCCTTGCGCAGTTCGCTCAGGGTCTCGAGGTTCGGCGTGCGCTCGGCGATCTCCAACTCGATGCCGTCGAGGGAGAGGTTCCAGGACGAGGCCAGGCGGGCGAAGTCCTCGTTCGACAGCGGGGCCTGAGTCTCCTGGCCCGCTGCGCCCGCCGCCGCGATCGCCACGGCAGCGGCCAGGAAGACGGCGCGGAGGACGAGGCGTCTCAATGGGCCTCCGACCAGTTGGCGGCGACTCCCGCCTCGACATCCAGCGGGACCGAAAGCCGGGCCGCGCCCTCCATCACCGTCCGCACTGCATCGATCGTGGCATCGATCTCGTCGTCGGGGACTTCGAACAGCAGTTCGTCATGGACCTGGAGCAGCATGCGACCGCCCAGCTTGGCGGCGGCCATTGCACGCGGCACCCGGTTCATCGCCCGCTTGATGATGTCGGCGGCCGCGCCCTGAAGCGGGGCGTTGATCGCCTGGCGCTCGGCGAAGCCGCGCCGCGCCGGGTTCTTGTCCTTGATCTGGGGCAGATGGATGCGCCGCCCGAAGATCGTCTCGACATAGCCGTGGTCGTGGGCGAAGGCGCGCATCCCGTCCATATAGTCCTTAATGCCGGGATAGCGTTCGAAATACGCCTCGATATAGCGCCGCGCCTCGCCCTGTTCGAGGCCGAGCTGGCGCGCCAGGCCGAAGGCGCTGATGCCGTAGATGATGCCGAAATTGATCGCCTTGGCCCGCCGCCGCGTCTCCGGCGCCATGCCCTCGACCGGCTCGCCGAAGACCTGGCTGGCGGTCAGGGCATGGATGTCGATGCCGTCGCGAAAGGCGTCCTTCAAGGCCGCGATATCCGCGACATGGGCCAACAGGCGCAGCTCGATCTGGGAGTAGTCGAGCGAGACCAGCTTGTGCCCGGCCTCGGCCACGAAAGCGCGGCGGATCTTGCGCCCCTCTTCCGTGCGCACCGGGATGTTCTGCAGATTGGGATC
>JABIRQ010000317.1 GCA_018699755.1 Rhodospirillaceae bacterium
ATGCCCTGTTTCCCCATATGTCGGTCGAATCCAATGTCGGTTTCGGACTGCGCCAGGACGGAATATCCAAGGCCCAGATCAAGGAGCGGGTCGACGAAATGCTGGACCTGGTCCAGCTCGGCCGCTTCGCGTCCCGCAAGCCGCACCAACTCTCCGGCGGCCAGCGCCAGCGCGTCGCCCTAGCCCGCGCCCTGGTCAAACATCCCAAACTCCTGTTGCTCGACGAGCCTCTCGCAGCCCTCGACAAGAAGCTCCGCGAGCAAACCCAATTCGAGCTGGTCAATATTCAGGAGCGGGTCGGCATCACATTCATCGTCGTGACCCACGACCAGTCCGAGGCGATGACCCTGTCCACCCGCATGGCCGTGATGAACGAGGGCCGCATCGTCCAGGTCGGCACGCCCTCCGAGGTCTACGAATATCCCGGCAGCCGCTTTGTCGCCGATTTCATCGGCTCGGTAAACCTGATCGAGGGGCGCGTCCTGCGGATCGAAGGCGAGAATGCCGTCATCGAGGCCGAGGCCCTGGACGGCGAGCTCCGCGCCGAAGGCGGCGCGGGCATAGCCACCGGCGATCCGGTCGCCATCGCCGTCCGGCCCGAGAAACTCGCGATCGGCAAGGCCGCGCCCTCCGCCGGCGAAAATACGGTGTGCGGCGTGATCGACGAGATCGCCTATCAGGGCGACATCTCAATCTATCAGGTCCGCCTGCCTTCGGGGACAATCATGCGCGTGACGGCCCCGAACCGGGAACGCTCGACCCGCCGCGCCCTGACCTGGGAAGACGAGGTCTATCTATCCTGGCAGCCCGACGCTTCGATCCTGCTGACCTCATGACCGCAGGAACCCAAACGCCGATAGAGGGCGCGCCCGGCCGATCCGGGACTCTGCTGGGACGTCTGGGTTTCAGCGGGCGGACGGCCGTGATCGCCCTGCCCTATTTCTGGCTGCTCTTGTTCTTCCTCGTCCCCTTCGTTTTCGTGCTCAAGATCGCGTTCGCCGAGCCGCGCCTGGCCATGCCGCCCTATACCGCACTGCTGGTCTGGGCGGACGGAATCTGGCCCACGGTCCAGACCACCTGGCGCAACTTTCTGTTCCTGTTCGACGACAATCTCTACGCCGTCGCCTATCTGAATTCCGTCAAGGTCGCCGCCGTCTCGACCGTGATCTGCCTGCTGCTGGGCTATCCCATGGCCTACGGTATCGCCCGAGCCGGCACCGCTTGGCGCACCGGCCTGTTGATGCTGATTATCCTGCCCTTCTGGACCTCGTTTCTCATCCGGGTCTACGCCTGGATCGGGATCCTCAAGCAGAACGGGCTGATCAACAACGCGCTGATGGCCATGGGCCTGATCGACGAACCGCTGCCGCTGATCCACAACGATTTCTCGCTCTATGTCGGCATCGTCTACAGCTATCTGCCATTCATGATCCTGCCGCTCTACGCCAACCTGACGAAGCTTGACCGCGCCCTGCTGGAGGCGGCGGCGGATCTGGGCGCCCGTCCGTTCAAGGCCTTCTTGACCGTGACCTTGCCGCTCTCCGTCCCCGGCATCGTCGCCGGCTCGATGCTGGTGTTCATTCCGGCGGTGGGCGAGTTCGTCATTCCGGCCCTGCTCGCCGGGCCGGACAATCTGATTATTGGCCGGGTGCTGTGGGACGAGTTCTTCTCGAACCGCGACTGGCCCGTCGCCTCCGCCGTCGCCATCGCCTTGCTGATCCTGCTGGTCGTGCCGATCGCGATCTTCCAGCGCTATCAGGCGCGCGAGGCCGACGCGTCATGATAGGCCGCCGCCCTTACGCCCTGTTCGCGCTGATGGCCTTCGGCTACGCCTTCCTCTACGGGCCGATCGTCTCGCTCATCGTGTTCTCCTTCAACGAGAACAAGCTGGTCACGGTCTGGTCCGGCTTCTCGACCAAATGGTACGGCGAATTGCTGCGCGACCAGCAGATCCTCGACGCCGCCTTCGTCAGCTTGCGGGTTGCCACCCTGACCGCCTGTTTCGCCGTCGCCCTGGGCACCCTGGCCGGTTTCTGTCTCGCGCGCTTCCGGCGCTTTCGCGGGCGCACCCTGTTCACCGGCATGGTGACCGCGCCCCTGGTCATGCCCGAGGTCATCACCGGCCTGTCCCTCCTCCTTCTTTTCGTTGCGCTGGAGGACATGATCGGCTGGCCCGCCGGACGCGGCGTCACCACCATCACCCTGGCCCATATCACCTTCTCGATGGCCTATGTCGCGATCATCGTGCAGTCGCACCTGACCGGCATGGACGAATCGCTGGAGGAGGCCGCCCTCGACCTGGGCGCCAAGCCGGCCAAGGTCTTCCTCGTCATCACCCTGCCGATCATCGCGCCCGCTCTCGTCTCCGGCTGGCTACTCTCCTTCACCATGTCGCTCGACGATCTCGTGATCGCCAGTTTCGTGTCCGGTCCCAATTCCAGCACCCTGCCCATGGTCATCTTCTCCAAGGTGCGTCTGGGGGTGAGCCCCGAGATCAACGCCCTGGCGACCATCATCGTCCTGGTCGTCACGACCGGCATCCTGCTTTCCGGCTGGGTCCTGCTCGGCCAGGAAAAGCGGCGCAAGCGCGACGAACAACTCGCCGCCGCCGCCAATCTGTGACCGGATCGGGAATTCAGCCATGACACATCCGGCCGGCGACGGCTTCCGCATGCCCGCCGAATGGGTGCCGCACGACCGTTGCTGGATGGCCTGGCCCTGCCATGTCGAAACCTTCGGCCCCATCTTCGTCGAGGCCCGCGCCGCCTATGCCGCCGTCGCGCGGGAAATCGCCGCGTTCGAGCCTGTGACCATGATCGCCCGGCCCGAACACGCCGCCAACGCGCGCCGCCAATGCGGCCCCACGGTAGAAATCGTGGAACTGCCGCTCGACGATTCCTGGACCCGCGACACCGGCCCGACCTTCCTGCTCGACGGCAAGGGCGGTCTGGCCGGCGCCGACTGGCTGCACAACGCTTGGGGCGGCAACTATGCCGAGCACGGCGAGGATTCGAAGCTGGCCGCACGCATCCTCGAACGGGTGGGCGCCCGGCGCTACGCCGCCGACTTCATTCTTGAGGGCGGCGCCATCCACACCGACGGCGATGGCACCCTGCTAACCACCGAGAGCGTGCTGCTCAATCCCAACCGCAACCCCGGCATGACCCGGGACCGGGCCGAGACCCTGCTGCGCGACTGGCTGGGCATCGAAACGGTGATCTGGCTGGGTGAAGGCGTCGAGGGCGACCACACGGACGGCCATATCGACAACCTGGCCTGTTTCGTCCGGCCCGGCATCGTCCTCGCCCTCGCCTGCTCGGACCCGGCCGACCCGAACCACGCACCCTTGGCCGACAATATCGCGCGCCTGCGCGCCGCGCGCGACGCCAAGGGCCGCAGGTTGGAGGTGATCGAGGTCGAGCAGCCCGGCCCCAAATGGGATTGGGACCAGCGTATCCCCGGCTCCTACATCAACTTCTACCTGCCCAACGGCGGGATCGTGATGCCCTCGTTCGACGACCCGGCCGACGGCCCGGCGCGCGAGGCGAAGATGCGGTTCCGGCCGAGCTTCTTCCCCTTCACCGAGCCGAGCGCCGAGGTCGACGTGTGGTGGGCCGACGAGGCCATGCCCGGCGGCGGGCGCTGGATGGAGATCCTCGGCTCCGGCATGGTGGACCCCAACGTGCTCACCAACGTCGGCATCGACGC
>JABIRQ010000039.1 GCA_018699755.1 Rhodospirillaceae bacterium
CCGGACGTCCTTCCGGGTCACCTTGCCGACCGGGCTGCGCGGCAGGTCGTCGACGAAATCGACCGACTTCGGGGCCTTGACGCTGCCGATGCGCTCCTTACACAGCGCGATAAGCTCGTCGCCCGCCACGGTCTGCCCGGCCTTCAGCTCGACCACCGCCTTGATCGCCTCGCCCCAGGTCTCGTCGGGGACGCCGACGACGGCGCAGTCCTGCACCGCCGGGTGGCTGAGCACCACCTGTTCGACCTCCAACGGATAGACGTTGAAGCCGCCGGTGATGATGACGTCGCGCGCCCGGCCGCGAATGAACAGCCGGCCGGTTTCGTCGAAGGCGCCCAGGTCGCCGGTGCGCAGCCAGCCGTCCTGCAGGACGGCCGCGGTTGCTTCGGCATTCTCGAGATAGCCGCTGAACAGCAGGTCGCCGGCGGCGACGATCTCGCCCGTCTCGCCCCGGGGCAGCAGCCGGTTTTCAGCGTCCATGACGGCCAGGCGGGTCAGCGGGGTGGGGAAGCCGACCGCGCTCAGATTGGCGGCGTCGGCGAAGTCCTCGGCGCGCTGATAGGCCATGATCTGGGGCGCCTCGGCCTGGCCGTAGGAGGTTTCGATGGCGTTGGCGAAGGCCGCGCGGGCCTCCACGATGCGTTCGGCCCGCATGGGCGCGCCGGCATAGATCAGGTGGCGCAGTGCGGGGTAGGTCCGCTCCGCCGCGCCGGGCTCGGCCAGCAGCATGTAGATCATCGTCGGCGGCAGGAAGACGGTGGAGACGCCGGGTGTCTCGCCGCGTATCTCGAAGGCGTCCAGGATATCCGCCGGGCGCGGCCGGTCGATCAGGACCAGCCGCCCGCCGACCGCCAGGGTCGGCAGGATATATTGTCCGCTGCCATGGGTGATCGGCGCGGCCAGTAGGGTGACGTCCTCGGAGGTCAGGCCGATGGCCAGGATTTGATTCACCGTGACCGCGTTCCAGCAACGCAGGGATTGCATGACGGCCTTGGGCTTGCCGGTCGAGCCGCCGGTCAGCTTGACGGCGGCGGTGCGGGACAGGTCGTTGGGCGCGGGCGCCGGGCGCTTGCCGTCATGGGCGGAGAGCAGGCCGGCGACCGTGTCGGTGGCCCAGCTCGGCCCTTCCGTTGCGCCCAGGATCAGGCCGGAGGCGGGTGCTGTGAAGCGGTCCAGGCAATCCTCGTCGGCGACGATCAGGGCCGGGCGGGCGAGATCGATGAAACCGTCCAGCTCCTCCCGCCCGTTGCGCGGGTTGAGGGCGACCCAGCAGCGCCCCGCCGCCTGGACCGCCAGCATGGCGATCAGATGAGTCTGGGTGTTATGGGCGCAGATACCGATGCGCGCTTCCGGATCGGGATCGCGCGCCTGGAAGGCGGCCGCCAGGGCCGCGACCTGTTCGGCCAGGGCGCGGTAGGACAGGCGCTCGCCCGGTGCGTCGACGGCGATGCGCTCGGGCCAGCGCGCGGCGGCGCGGAACAGATGGTCGATCGGCAGCATGGCGCGGCATCCTACGCGCAACGCTTCGGGCGGCGGAAGCGCCGGTGCTCGCGTCGTCCGCAGGATCGCCGCTTTGCCTGGGCGCGCCGCTCGGCTATCTCTCTCGTCCGCCCGCCTTTTCCCTTCGCGCATCGTATCCCATGACCGACGGCCCCCTTCCCGCCTTCCGCGCCTTGCAGAGATCGGGCGAGCTGCGCCCCGATCCGGCGCAGGAATTGGCCGTGGAGAAGCTGCAAAGCCTGCACAACGCCCTGCGCGGCTATCGCCCCGCGACCGGAATGGGCGGCTGGAAGGCCCGCTTCGGCCTGACCCGCCGGACCGAGGAACCGCCCCAGGGCCTCTATCTCTATGGCCCGGTCGGGCGCGGAAAATCGATGCTGATGGACCTGTTCTTCGAGGCCTCGACCGTCGAGGAGCGGCGCCGGGTCCATTTCCACGAATTCATGATCGATATCCACGACTTCATCCATCGCTGGCGCAAGGAACGCGCGGAAGAGGGCAGGGAGGCAAGCGATCCCATGCCGGCCGCCGCCGAAGCCGTGGCCGAGCGGGCCTGGCTGCTCTGCTTCGACGAGTTCAGGGTGACCAATATCGCCGATGCAATGATCCTGGGCCGGTTGTTCGAGGCGCTGTTCGAGCGCGGGGTCGTGGTCGTCGCCACCTCCAACACCCCGCTGGGCGATCTCTACAAGGGCGGGCTCCAGCGCGAACGATTCCTGCCCTTCATCGAATTGTTCAAGCGCAAGCTCGACCTGCTCGCCCTCGATTCGCCGACCGATTACCGCATGGAGCGGCTGCGGGGCATGCGCGTCTATCACCAGCCCCTCGGTCCGGCCACGGCCGAGGCGCTCGACCGGGCCTTCGCCGACCTGACCGAAGGCGCGCGGGCCGGGCCGCAGAGTTTCGAGGTGCGCGGGCGGGTCGTGACGACGGCGCGGGCGGCGCGCGGCGTGGCCCGCTTCAGCTTCGCCGAACTCTGCGAAAAGCCCCTGGGGGCCGAGGACTACATCGTGATCGCCCGGCGCTATCACACCATTGTGCTGTCCGGCGTTCCGCGCATGGGCGAGGACGAGCGCAACGAGGCGCACCGCTTCATGACCTTGATCGACGCGCTCTACGAACACCGGGCCAAGCTGGTGATGAGCGCGGAGGCCCCGCCGGAAAAACTCCATTCCGGCGGCAGCCATGCCTTCGAATTTCAGCGCACCGTCAGCCGCCTGGCGGAGATGCAGTCGGCCGAGTACCTGGAGGAGGGCCATCGGGGCGAGTAGGGGGAAGCGGGTGGCGTCGCCTCGCTCCCCCTTGCCTTGCTCCGGGGGGCTGAATCGCGCTAGACAACGCGCGCAATTCGGGATGTTCGCGCGATTGAACCGCGCGGCATCGATCCTTGGCATTTCTCGGGAAGGGTCCCATGGCACGCAACAAGATCGCGCTTGTCGGCGCGGGTCAGATCGGCGGCACGCTCGCCCTCCTCGCTGGGCTCAAGGAGCTCGGCGACGTCACCCTCATCGACATTCCTCGGACCGGCGGCATGCCCAAGGGCAAGGCCCTGGACATCATGCAGTCGACCCCGGTTTCGGGCGTCGACGCCGCCTATGAGGGCTCGACCGGCTACGGCGCGCTGCGCGGGGCCGACGTGGTCATCGTCACCGCCGGTATCCCGCGCAAACCGGGGATGAGCCGCGACGACCTGATCGGCACCAACGCCATGGTCATCAAGACCGTGGGCGAGGCGATAAAGAAATATTGCCCCAAGGCTTTCGTCATCGTCATCACCAACCCCCTGGACGCCATGGTCTGGGTGATGAAGGAGGTCTCGGGCCTGCCCGCCAGCCACGTCGTCGGCATGGCCGGGGTGCTCGATTCGGCTCGGTTCCGAACCTTCCTGGCCCAGGAGTTCAAGGTCTCGGTCGAGGATGTCTCGGCCTTCGTCCTGGGCGGCCACGGCGACACCATGGTGCCCCTGGTGCGCTACTCCACCGTTGCCGGCGTTCCGGTCACGGATCTGATCAAGATGGGCTGGACGACCAAGAAGAAGGTCGACGCCATCCTCCAGCGCACGCGCGACGGCGGGGCCGAGATCGTCGGCCTGATGAAGACCGGCTCGGCCTTCTACGCGCCCGCCGCCTCGGCGATTTCGATGGCCGAATCCTATCTCAAGGACAAGAAGCGCGTGCTGCCCTGCGCCGCCTGGCTGACCGGCCAATACGGCATGCGCAACCTCTATGTCGGCGTGCCGGTGGTGATCGGCGCGGGCGGGGTGGAGCGCATCGTCGAGATCCAGTTGAGCGCGGCGGAGAAGAAAGCGTTCGACCGTTCGGTCGCGGCCGTGCGCGGCCTCGTCAAGGCGACCAAGGCCGTCATGCGCAAGAGCGCGCCCAAGCCCACGGGCCGGAAGAAGGCGAAGGCCGCGCCGGGACGCGCGAAGAGGCGGGCATAACGACGGCGCGCATGTCAGGGGAGCACTCAGGATGATCGGATGCGGTTCGCGGACACGCGCGGCCATCACGGTGGCGCTGTTCGCCGTGCTGTCCACGATCGCCCTCGCACCGGGCGTGGCGGCGGACGAGCGCGGCACGGCGGCCGAGGCCCAGGCCATGGTGGCCCAGGCGATAGAGATCTTCGATACCGAGGGCGCCGAGAAGACCTTCGCCGAGATCAACGCGCAAGGCGCCGCCTTCCACGCCAAGGACCTCTATGTCTTCGTGGTCAAGCCCGACGGCGTGACCGTCGCCCATGCCGGTGACCCGAAGTTTGTGGGCACGAACGTCGCGGGCCTCAAGGACGCCGACGGGAAGGCGTTCGGGAAGGAGATCGTCAACGAGGCGACGCCCGAGGGTGCCTGGGTGAATTACAACTGGCACAACTACGCCAATGGGAAGGTCGAGGCCAAATCGAGCTGGGTCGTCCGCCATGGCGGGTATATCTTCGGCGTCGGCATCTATCGGCCGGCGGAGGACGCGGCCGATCGCGGCACCGCTGCCGAGGCCCAGGCCATGGTGGCGCGCGCGATAGAGATCTTCGATACCGCGGGCGCCGAAAAAACCTTTGCCGAGATCGACGCACAAGACCTCGCCTTTCGCGATCGCGATCTCTACGTCTTCGTCATTGGCCCCGACGGCCGGATCGTCGCCCATGCCGGCGATGTGAAGCGAGTCGGTATCGACCTCCGCGATGTCCGGGATCATAACGAACGGCCCTATGGGCTGATGATCCTCCATGAGGCGTCGCCGGACGGCGTCTGGGTCGATTACGATCGGCTCGACTACCTCTCGAACGAAGTCCTGCCCAAATCGAGTTGGGTGGTACGCCATAGGGGCTATATCTTCGGGGTTGGAATCTACAAAGCGTAAGGCGAGCGAGCGCGAGGCGGGACGCAAGCGTATGAACGTTCACGAATATCAGGCGAAAGGGCTGTTGGCGCGCTACGGCGTGGCGGTGCCGCGCGGCATGCCCGCTTTCTCGGCTGAGGAGGCGGTGACGGCGGCCGAGGAGCTGGGCGGTCCCGTCTGGGTGGTCAAGGCGCAGATTCACGCGGGCGGCCGGGGCAAGGCCGGCGGCGTCAAGGTCGTGAAGTCGATCGACGCCGTGCGCGAGACGGCGCAGGAGCTGCTCGGCAAGACCCTGGTGACCCATCAGACAGGGCCCGAAGGCAAGGAGGTCAAGCGCCTCTATGTCGAGGAGGGCTGCGACATCGCTCGCGAACTCTATCTCGGCATCCTGCTCGACCGCGCCACCTCGCGCGTCACGGTGATGGCCTCGACCGAGGGCGGGGTGGAGATCGAGGAGGTCGCGGAGAAGACGCCGGAGAAGATCATCCGCGTCTCGATCGATCCGGCCACCGGCTTCCAGGGTTTCCATGCGCGGCGGCTGGCCTTCGGCCTGGGCCTCGAGGGCGACGCCTTCAAATCGGCGATGCGCTTCCTGCCCGCCCTGGTGAAGGCCTATGGCGAGTTGGACGCGACCATGGTCGAGATCAACCCGCTGGTGGTCACGGGCGACGGCCAGTTGATCGCCCTCGACGCCAAGATGGGTTTCGACGACAACGCCCTTTATCGCCAGAAGGACGTCGCCGGGATGCGCGACGAGGACGAGGAGGACCCGACCGAGCTGGAGGCCGGGCGCCACGAACTGAACTACGTCAAGCTCGACGGCGATATCGGCTGCATGGTCAACGGCGCGGGCCTGGCCATGGCGACCATGGACATCATCAAGCTGCGCGGCGGCGAGCCGGCGAACTTCCTCGATGTCGGCGGCGGCGCCACCAAGGAGCGGGTGACGATCGCCTTCAAGCTGATCCTCTCCGATCCCAACGTGCGCGGCATCCTGGTCAATATCTTCGGCGGCATCATGCGCTGCGACGTCATCGCCGAGGGCGTGGTCGCGGCCGCGAAGGAGGTCGATCTGGGCGTGCCCCTGGTGGTCCAGCTCGAAGGCACGAATGTCGATCTGGGCAAGCAGATCCTGGCCGATTCGGGCCTGCCGATCATTTCCGGCGACGATCTGGGCGACGCCGCCGAAAAGATCGTGGGCGCCGTGAAGGAGGCCGCCTGATGGCCGTGCTCGTCGACAAGAACACCCGCCTGATGGTTCAGGGCTTCACCGGATCCAACGGCACCTTCCATTCCGAGCAGGCGATCGCCTATGGCACGACGGTCGTCGGCGGCGTGACGCCGGGCAAGGGCGGCACCAGTCATCTCGACCTGCCGGTCTTCGATACGGTGGCCGATTGCGCGGCCGAAACCGGGGCCAATGCCAGCGTTATCTTCGTGCCGCCACCCTTCGCGGCCGACGCGATCCTGGAAGCGATCGACGCAGAGATTCCCCTGGTCGTCACCATCACCGAGGGCATCCCCGCGCTCGACATGGTGCGGGTCAAGCGCGCCCTCACGGGATCGGCCACGCGCCTGATCGGCCCCAACTGCCCCGGCGTCATCACGCCCGACGAATGCAAGATCGGCATTATGCCCGGCCATATCCACAAGCGCGGGCGGATCGGCATCGTCTCGCGTTCCGGCACCCTGACCTACGAGGCCGTGGGCCAGACCACGGCCGTCGGGCTGGGCCAGACGACCTGCATCGGCATCGGCGGCGACCCGGTCAACGGCACCAACTTCATCGACTGCCTCTCCCTCTTCCTCGACGACGACGAGACCGAAGGCATCGTCATGATCGGCGAGATCGGCGGCTCGGCCGAGGAAGAGGCCGCGGCCTATCTCGCCTCCCACAAGGTCACGAAGCCGGTCGTCGGCTTCATCGCCGGGCGCACCGCGCCGCCGGGCCGCCGCATGGGTCATGCCGGGGCGATCATCGCCGGCGGCAAGGGCGGGGCGGAGGACAAGATCGCCGCCATGCGCGAGGCCGGGATCGAGGTCGTCGACTCGCCCTCGGACATGGGCCGCACCATGTCCCAGGTGATGAAACGTTAACCATGTTCCGCTAAGCGAAAGCTGGCACCGGAGAAAGGCCCCGCGACCCGACCATGACCGCACACCGCGATCCCTCCGCCTTCCTGCTCGGCCCGAACGGCACATTCGTCGCCGAACTCTACGGCCGTTACCTGAAGGATCCCGGGTCGGTCGACGCGAGCTGGGCCGATTTCTTCGCCGATCTGGACGACGACCAGCAGGCCTTGCTGGACGAGATGCGCGGGGCGAGCTGGGCGCCGCGCGGCACCAAGGTGATCGGCGGACCGCGCAACGGACTCGAACTGGTGGTCGAGAACGGTGCGGAGGAGCCGCCGCCGACCATCGAGAGCAAGGGCGGAGTCGGCCTGGAGGAAACCCGGGCGGCGACCCTCGATTCGATCCGCGCCCTCATGCTCATCCGCTCCTATCGGGTGCGCGGGCATCTGAAGGCCAAGCTCGACCCCCTCGGCATCCATAGCGGCGATATCGGCCACCAGGAGCTCGATCCGGCATCCTACGGCTTCGGCCCGTCGGACTGGGACCGCGAGGTCTTCATCGATCACGTCCTGGGCCTGGAGACCGCCAGCCTGCGCCGGATCATGGAGCGGGTGAACGAGACCTATTGCGGCCATATCGGCGTCGAGTTCATGCATATTCAGGAGCCGGACCAGAAGGCCTGGATCCAGGAGCGCATCGAGGCGGTCCACAACCGCACGAACTTCTCGGCCGAGGACAAGCGCTGGATCTACGAACGCCTGGTCAAGGCCGAGGGCTTCGAGCATTTCCTGGACAAGAAATACACCGGCACCAAGCGCTTCGGCGTCGACGGCGGTGAATCGACGATCCCCGCACTGGAAGAGATCGTGCGCCATGCCGGCAGCCTGGGGGTGCAGGAAATCGTCATCGGCATGCCCCATCGCGGCCGGCTGAACGTGCTCGCCAACGTCATGGGCAAGCCCTACCGGGCCATCTTCGGCGAGTTCGAGGGTGGCCATTCGAACCCGGAGGAGGTCCAGGGCTCGGGCGACGTGAAATACCACCTCGGCACCTCGACCGACCGGGAGTTCGAGGACGGCACCAAGGTCCATCTCTCCCTGACCGCCAACCCCTCCCATCTCGAGGCGGTCGACCCGGTCGTCGTCGGCAAGGTTCGCGCCAAGCAGACCCGCGCCGGGCACCGCAAGAAGACGGTCATGGGGCTGCTGATGCACGGCGACGCCGCCTTCGCCGGCCAGGGCCCGGTGGCCGAGACCCTGATGATGTCCGACCTCGACGGCTACGGCACGGGCGGCACCATTCATTTCGTCGTCAACAACCAGATCGGCTTCACCACGACGCCGGATTTCGGCCGCTCCTCGCCCTATTGCTCGGACGTGGCCAAGATGGTCCAGGCACCGATCTTCCACGTGAACGGCGACGACCCGGAGGCAGTCGTCCATGTCGCGCGCATCGCGGCCGAGTTCCGCCAGACCTTCCGCCGCGACGTGGTGGTGGACATGTTCTGCTACCGCCGCCACGGCCATAACGAGGGCGACGAGCCGGCCTTCACCCAGCCGATCATGTATCGCCGGATCGAGAAGCATCCGCCGGTGCGCGCGATCTATGCCGACAAGCTGACCCGCGAGGGCGTGCTGGCCGAGGGCGAGGGCGACGAGATCGCCCAGGCCTTCCAGGACCGGCTGGAAGACGATTTCGACGGGGCCAAGACCTACAAGCCCAACAAGGCCGATTGGCTGGAAGGCGTCTGGACCGGAATGGAGATCGCGCGCGGCGAGGACCGGCGCGGCGATACCTCGGTCGAATTGGCCGAGTTGAAGCGCATCGGCGCTGCGATGACGACCTTGCCCGAGGATTTCCAGGCGAACCGCAAGATCACGCGCATCCTCAAGCAGCGGGCCAAGGCGGTGCAGAGCGGCGAGGGCCTGGACTGGTCGACGGCGGAGCATCTGGCCTTCGGCACCCTCCTGGCCGAAGGGACGCCCGTGCGGCTGAGCGGCCAGGACTCGGGCCGCGGCACCTTCAGCCAGCGCCACGCCATCCTGCGCGACCAGGAGACGGAGCAGCGCTATATCCCGCTGGCCCATGTCGCGGAGAAACAGGCCGAGTTCGAGGTGCTGGACAGCCCGCTCTCGGAATTCGGCGTCCTCGGCTTCGAATACGGCTATACCCTGGCCGAGCCCCACGCCCTGGTGCTGTGGGAGGCCCAGTTCGGCGATTTCGCCAACGGCGCCCAGGTCATCATCGACCAGTTCATCAGTTCGGGCGAAGCCAAATGGCTGCGCATGTCGGGCCTGACCCTGCTGCTGCCCCACGGTTACGAGGGCCAGGGGCCGGAGCATTCCTCGGCCCGGCCCGAACGGTTCCTCCAGGCCTGCGCCGAGGACAACATGCAGGTCGCCAACTGCTCGACCCCGGCCAATTATTTCCACATCCTGCGCCGTCAGGTGCGGCGCAACTTCCGCAAGCCTCTCGTCCTGTTCACGCCGAAATCGCTGCTGCGCCACAAGCGCGCGGTCTCCCGGCTGGAGGGGATGGGCACGGGCACGACCTTCCACCGGGTGCTCTGGGACGACGCGCCGCCCGAGTCGGACAAGGCGGTCAAGCGGGTCGTGCTGTGCACCGGCAAGGTCTACTACGACCTGCTGGAGGCGCGGGAGGAAGAGGGTGTCGGCGACGCTTATCTGATGCGGGTCGAACAGCTTTATCCCTTCCCGCACAAGAGCCTCGTGGCGGAGCTGTCGCGCTTCCCCAAGGCCGAGGTGGTCTGGTGCCAGGAAGAGCCGCGCAACATGGGCTACTGGACCTTCGTCGAGCCCATGATCGAAGACGTGCTGGGAGAGGTCGGCGGGCCTTGCGGGCGTGCCCGCTATGCCGGCCGGCCGCCCGCCGCG
>JABIRQ010000463.1 GCA_018699755.1 Rhodospirillaceae bacterium
CACGACAAGATCATGAAGTCGATCGAGATGTTCGGCCGCCATGTCATCCCGCATTTCAAGGCGCCCCAGAACTACATGCGCCCGCCTGAGGACGTCATGGCCGATATCCGCACCATGCGCGACAAGGCCAAGGAAATGGGCGTCTATGTCGAAGGCGGGGAGAAGCCGGCCAAGGCGCCCAAGGCGGGCGCGGCGGAGTAGGGCGGATGGGGAAGATTCTGGAATTCCTGACCGTCAATGTCGCGACCGCCGACATCGACGGCGCCCTGGGGAAATTCCGGGCGATGGGGTTGGAGACCCTGCCGCCCGCCCATATGCCCGAGCCGCCGGCCGAGATCACCGACGTGACCTTGCCGATCGGCCCGATGGGCTCGATCTCGGTGATCGCCGCGACCGGGCCCGGCTCGCCGGTCAAGCGGTTCATCGACAAGCGGGGCGAGGGGATCTATTCGATCGCCGTGCGGGTCGACAGCTTGGCCGAGGTTATGGAGGAATGGGCTGCGGCGGGTCTTCAATGGGTGCTGCCCGAGCCCTATGTCTTCGATCGCGAGAATCCGGCCGCGCGCTACGTCGTCGAACAGCTCAAGGTCAACTGGGTGAAACCGTCCAGCCTGGGTGGCGTGATGCTTGAATGCTTCGAATTCGTCGGCGCCGTGCGCGAGGAACAGCCGGAATAACCCGCTCGTCGCTTTTATTTCGACAATGACCGAACCGAAGGAGGCCGCCTTGGCGGATGTTTACGACCAATTCGAGAATCTGACGATCGAGCGGCGCGCGAACGGCGTGGTCCTGGTCACCTTGGACCGGCCTGAGAAGCTGAACGCCATGACCTATCCCATGCATGCCGATCTGGGGCGGGTCTGGGACGCAGCGGACGAGGACCGGGCGACCCGGGCGGTCGTGGTCACGGGCGCGGGTCGGGCCTTCTGTTCGGGCAACGATCTCAAGAACCCGGATCCGGACCATGACGGGGTGCGCGAGATCATGCGCGACGCGCTGAAGATCGTGCGCGGCATGATGGAGTGCGAGAAACCGATCATCTCGGCGATCAACGGGGTCGCCGTGGGGGCGGGCCTGGCCGTGGCGCTGATGGCCGATATCAGTATCGCCGCCGAGGACGCCAAGCTGATCGACGGCCATGCCAAGGTTGGGGTGGCGGCGGGCGATCATGCCTGCATGCTCTGGCCCATGCTCTGCGGCATGGCCAAGGCCAAGTATTTCCTCTGGGATCTGGAGCCGCTGACGGGGGCCAAGGCGGACGAGATCGGCTTGGTCTCCCAATCCTTGCCGAAGGAGCAGGTGTTGCCCCGGGCGCTCGAAATTGCCGACCAACTCGGCCAGGGCTCCCAGCCGGCGATCCGCGGGACCAAGCGGGCGATCAACGGCTGGCTGCGCCAGGCTATGCCGATCTTCGAACATTCGGCTGCGCTCGAAATGTACGACTTCTTCGGACCGGACGTCTTCGCCGCGCGCGAGGCGTTCCGGGCCAAGAAGCCGGTGAAATACCCCTCGGCCGGCTAAGGCGCGGGCGGGGCCGGCGATGAAGACGCCCGAACTCGGCCGCGAGGGCCGGTATGTCGTCCGAACCGGGCCGGAGCATACAGCCCAATCCTTCGGCAATCCCGGCGTGGTGGCGATTTCCAGCGTCACTCTGATCGCCGCGATCGAAAGCGCCTGCGGCGATGCAATATGGGAGCTGCACGACGAGGGCGAAGCGACGGTGGGCGTCGGGTTCGACCTCACGCATCTCGCCCCGGCCCCGGCGGGCGCGGAGATCGAGGCCCGCGCCCGGCTGGTCGCGGTCGACGGCCGCAAGCTCGATTTCGAGGCCGAGGCCCGGCACGGCGAGACCGTGTTGATGAAAGGCCGCCATCGGCGTGCCGTGATCGACTTGTCCCGCTTCCTCGAACGCGACACGATGCGCTCACCCCCGTCCTGACTCCGGAGGCGTGCCATGGCCGCCGCAAAGCGCATCGAAATCGTCCGGCCCGACGACTGGCATCTGCATCTGCGAGACGGCGCCATGCTGGAAGCCGTGCTGCCCTATACCGCCGCGCTCTACGGCCGCGCCATCATCATGCCCAACCTGGCCCCGCCCGTGCGCATGACCGCCGAGGCCGAAGCTTATGAGGGGCGCATCCGCGCGGCGCTGCCGGAGGATCATCCCTTCCGGCCGCTTATGACGCTCTATCTGACGGACACGACCGATGCGGCGGATCTGCGCGCGGGCTTCGAAAGCGGCGCGGTGACGGCGGTGAAACTGTATCCGGCGGGCGCGACGACGAATTCGGAAAGCGGGGTGACGGACACCGCCAAGGTCGCGTCCGTCCTGGATGCGATGGCGGAGATCGGCATGCCGCTGCTGGTCCATGGCGAGGTCACGGACCCCGACGTCGATGTCTTCGACCGGGAGGCCGTGTTCATCGACACGGTACTCGACCCGATGCGCCGCCGCCATCCGGACCTGCGCGTGGTTTTGGAACATGCGACGACCGCGCGGGCCGTCGACTATGTCCTGGCGGAGAAGCAAGGGATCGCCGCCTCGATCACCCCCCACCATCTCGTGATCAATCGCAATGCGCTCTTCGCCGGCGGGCTGCGCCCGCACATGTATTGCCTGCCGATAGCCAAGCGGGAGGAGAACCGCCAAGCCCTGCGCCGGGCCGCGACCTCGGGCGACGGGCGGTTCTTTCTGGGCACGGATTCGGCGCCCCACCCCGCGCGGCTCAAGGAAACCGATTGTGGCTGCGCGGGCATTTTCAATGCGCCCAACGCTCTGGAATACACCGCGCGCGTGTTCGAGGAAGAGGGCGCGCTGGACCGGCTCGAAGCCTTCTGCTCCCTGAACGGCCCGGCCTTCTATCGCTTGCTGCCCAATGACGACCGCATCGTGCTGGAGAAAGGCGAGACACCGGAATCCCTACCGGATTCGATCGCCGTCCCCGGCGGCGATTCGGTGCGCGTCTTCCGTGCCGATCCCGTGCCCTTGTGGCGGCTATCGGCCGGGCGACGGCCTGTCGGGCGCACGGCCTGACTTGTCCGGCGGGCCGAAAGGGCCACTTAGGCGTTGACGAAAGAGGGCATTTGCATCACGCCTACGCCGCGTTCAAACCCAAGGAGAGATAGCGCGTCGCTCGCGGCCGCGCATCGACCGGGAAATCGAGTGAGCAGCAAGACCAGCGAAACGGAAGCAACGGCCGAACCCGCCGCCAGCGAGGCCAGCCATCTGCGCAGGCTGGAAGCGGGAAGCATCCATATTCTGCGCGAGGTCGCGGCCGAGTTCCGCAACCCGGTGATGCTCTATTCCATCGGCAAGGATTCGGCGGTCATGCTGCACCTTGCGATGAAGGCGTTTTACCCCTCCAAGCCGCCTTTTCCCCTGCTCCATGTCGACACGACCTGGAAGTTCCGGGAAATGATCGCGTTTCGCGACCGGCGCGCGGCCGAACTGGGGGTCGATCTGATCGTCCATATCAACGAAGAGGGACTGGCCCAGGGTATAGGCCCGTTCAGCCACGGTTCGCAGGTTCATACGGACGTGATGAAGACCCAGAGCCTGAAGCAGGCCCTGGACAAATACGGATTCGATGCGGCCATCGGCGGCGCGCGGCGCGACGAGGAGAAGAGCCGGGCGAAGGAGCGGGTGTTTTCCTTCCGCAGTCGCAACCATCGCTGGGACCCCCGGAACCAGCGACCCGAACTCTGGCATGTCTACAACTGCCGGGTCGCGCAGGGCGAAAGCGTGCGCGTCTTCCCGCTGTCCAACTGGACCGAGCTGGATATCTGGCAATACATCTATCTTGAGGACATCCCCATCGTGCCGCTCTATTTCGCCAAGCCGCGCCCGGTGGTGGAGCGCGGCGGCATGCTGGTGATGGTCGATGACGACCGCATGCCGCTCGACGAGGGCCAGGAGCCGGAGATGCGCAAAGTGCGTTTCCGCACCCTGGGCTGTTATCCGCTGACCGGCGCGATCGAATCCGATGCCGAGGACCTAGCCGGGATCGTGCGCGAGATGCTGCTGACCCGGACCAGCGAGCG
>JABIRQ010000038.1 GCA_018699755.1 Rhodospirillaceae bacterium
AGACGCCGGACGAGGCGCTGGCCAAGCTGAGGGCAGGCAATGCGCGCTATGTGCGCGACCCGAAGCACTGCGCGATCGAGCTTGACGCACAGCGCGGTGCGGTTGCGGCGAGCCAGGCACCTTGGGCGACCATCATCGGCTGCGCCGACAGCCGGGTTCCACCCGAGCTTATCTTCGGCGCCCTCGGCGTGGGAGAGCTGTTCATTGCCCGCAACGCAGGCAATCTGGCGGATACGGCGACGATCGGCACGGTCGAATACGGTTCGGCCGTCCTCGGCGCCCCCCTGATCGTCGTGCTCGCGCATACCCGCTGCGGCGCTGTCTCGGCGGCTTGCGACGTCGTCACCAAGAACGCGACCTATCCGGGCGCGATCGGCCCGATGATCGAACCGATCGTGCCGGCGGCGGTCGCCACGCGGAGCGAGCCGGGGGATTTCGTGACCAACGCGGCCAAGGAGAGCGCGCGGCGCACGGCGGGGCGCCTCGCCGCATCGAGCTCGCTCCTGGCGGATCGCGTTGGCGCCGGCAAGCTGAAGATCGTCGCGGCGATCTACGATCTCGACACGGGCGTGGTCCACTTTCTCGATTGAGCGAACCATCGGCGACACGGTCGCGGATGCCCATTTCGGCGACGTGCGCGCCCTTGGCACGGCCCTTGCCGAAGCGCTCAACAGCGAGGTCCGCGCCCTAGCCGCTACCGGTTGCCGCTGGATCCACGTGGACGAGCCCGTCTTCGCGCGCAAATCCACCGAAGCGCTCGCCCACGGCATCGAGAACCTGGAGCGGTGCTTCCATGGCGTCGGCGAGGATGTGAAGCGCGTCGTCCACATCTGTTGCGGCTACACCGACCAGCTCGACGCGGTCGATTACCCCAAGGCCGATCGCGGCGCCTATCTCGCGCTCTCGGGTGCGCTCGACGAAGCGGCCTTCGACGCCCTCTCGCTCGAGGACGCACACCGGCACAACGACTTGGCTCTCTTCGAGCGCTTCGCGCGCAAGACACTGATCGTCGCCCTCTTCGGCGTGGCGAGGAGCCGGGTGGAGACGGTCGAGGAGATCCGCGCGCGGCTTTCGGCCTTGCTCGACCATATCGAGCCGGCGCGCCTGATGGCGGCGCCCGACTGCGGCCTCGGCCTGCTGCCACGTGCGACCGCCCGCGCCAAGCTCGGCAACCTCGTGGCCGCGGCGCGGAGCGTTGAGACATAGCGCGCGCGAACGGGGAATGTTGATTCATATCCTTTCGCTATCCAATATTGGAACGTGTTGTTCCGTATGTTGGAACAACGTTGTGAGAGGAGGACCGGTGCGATGACGAGCGGCGTGACCGATGCAGTCGATTCCGAGGTGGAGACCGCGGATGGTCCGGAGATGATGACCGGGGCCCAGGCGCTGGTCCGCTGGCTCGAAGCGGAAGGCTTCGAGGTCGCTTTCGGGTGCTGCGGACACGGCAATATCGGTCTGCTCGACGCGCTCGTGGACTCGCGCATCCGTTACGTTTCCTGCCCTCACGAGCAGCTGGCCGTGCACGCGGCCGACGCCTACTACCGAACGACCGGCCGCCCTGCATTGGTGACGACCACCATCGGTCCCGGACTCGGCAATACGACCAACGCCGTCATGGACGCCATGCAGGACTGCTCCGCGGTGCTGGTGATCGCCGGCGACACGATTCGCCGGTACGAGGGCACCGATTCGTTTCAGGAAGTCCGGGACGCGGGCCAAGCGCAGATCTTCGAGCCCATCGTCAAACGGGCCTGGCGCGTTCGACAACCCCACGCCCTCCTCAACTCCATGGCCAGGGCGATGAACTACATGGTGACCGGAGAGCCCGGTCCGGTGCTCGTGAGCGTCGCGATGGACCTGTTCTCCTATGTCGACGCGTTCGACATCGAGCCCCACCGCCGGCGCTGGCCGACTTGCCGGCGCCTGCCGGGGTCGGAAGCCGCCATCGGGGAGGCCGTCAAGGTCCTGGCGGAAGCCCACCGTCCGACCATCTTCGCCGGCGGCGGCATCCTGGGCGCCGATGCAACGGAAGAACTCGTGCGCCTTGCCGAACGGCTCGACGCCCCGGTGGTGACGTCCATGATCGGGCAGAGCGGCTTTCCCAACACGCATCGGCTTTACGCCGGCAACTCGGGCAGTGTCGGCACGCCGACCGGCAAGGAGATGCTTCAGGGTGCCGACGTTCTCCTGGCCCTGGGCACGCGATTCGGCGAGATCGACTGCAACTCTTGGCTTCCGGACCATTTCATCCGGCCGTCATGTCAGGTCGTCCAAGTCGACATCAACCCGGTGGAGATCGGCAAGGTGTTCCCGGTCGCGGCCGGGATAGTCGGTGATCTCAAGGTCGTATTGACCCAGCTTCTCGCCGCAACGGAACTGGGTGCTAGGGAGCCCTCGGAGCGCACGCTCGGACTCGTCGAGGCGCGCAAATCCTGGCGGTCGGAGTTCGTGGCGGCGGCGCGCAACGACGCGATGCCGATGGAGCTTGAAGCCGTCATCGCGGACGTCCAGGAGGCGTTGCCCGAGGGCGCGATTATCGGCACCGGCGTGGGCATTCGTCACCACGTCGGGCAATTCTACCAGTTCGACCGACCCCGGACGCATATCGTGGCCAGCGGCCACGGCACCATGGGCTGGGCCACCGCGGCGGTCATCGGCGCCAAGATCGCTCGACCCGACTGCCCGGTCGTGGCTTTGGTCGGCGACGGGGAAATGCGCTCGACGAGCGAGGCCATCGGCGTGGCGACCGAAGCCGGCGTCGCCCCGGTCTGGGTGGTCATGAACAACGCCGGGTACAACATCATCGGCCTCTATCAGAAACGTCTGTTCGGGCGCACCATCGGCACCGAGTTCGGCTCCGAAGACAACGGAAAGACCTACTCGCCGGACTACGCTCGACTGGGCGAGGCATACGGGGCCTTAGGCTTCAAGGTGACCAGGAGGAGCGACCTCATTCCCATGCTCTCGGAAGCTCTGGCCTCGGGCCAACCGGCGGTGATCGAGGTGCCGGTGACCCAGACTCCGCGCCTTCGCGCCTTCGGCTACTGGGACGCCAACACCTACATGAAGCCGGGCTGGAACCAGGCGAATTGACGGCGAACCGGGACCGCCCACGGCAGGCGAGTCACGAAAGATCGGAATGCAAAGAGCTCTTGAGATGAAAACGTCAGCCCGAGGCCGCGCGCGCGCTCGATCGCCTCGCGAGC
>JABIRQ010000053.1 GCA_018699755.1 Rhodospirillaceae bacterium
CAACGACGTTCTCGGCTTCGTAAGCGAATTGGCCAACGGCGTAAGGGGCCAGGGATGAATCCGATATGAGCTGGCTGACCAATTTCGTCCGCCCCAAGTTGCGGGCCCTGGGCATCAAGCCGGACGTGCCGGACAACCTGTGGATCAAATGTCCCAGTTGCGAGCAGATGCTGTTCCATCGCGAGCTCGTGACCAATCTGCATGTCTGCCACTACTGCGACCATCATCTGCGCCTGCCCGCCGCCGATCGCCTGGAGATGCTGTTCGACGAGGGCGAGTACCAAACGATCGAATTGCCCGAGACGGTCACGGACCCGCTGCGCTTTCGCGACCGCCGGCGCTACACCGAGCGATTGCGCGACGCGCGCCACGGCGACGACCGGCGCGACGCCGTCCTGGTCGGCCATGGCGATATGGGGGGGCATCCCGCCGTCGTCGCGGCCTTCGATTTCGGATTCATGGGCGGCTCGATGGGCGTGGCCGCGGGCGAAGGGTTGCTGGCCGCCGCCAACCTGGCCGTGCTGCAGGACGCGCCGCTGATCGTCGTGCCCGCCTCGGGTGGGGCGCGCATGCAGGAGGGCATCCTGTCGCTGATGCAGCTGCCGCGCACCGTGATCGGCGTCCAGCAGGTGCGCGAGGCCGGGCTGCCCTATATCGTCGTCCTGGCCGACCCCACGACGGGCGGAGTGACCGCCTCCTTCGCCATGCTCGGCGATATCGCGCTGGCCGAGCCGGGCGCGGTCGTTGGCTTCGCCGGGACCCGGGTCATCCAGGAAACGATTCGCGAGAAACTGCCCGAGGGCTTCCAGCGCGCCGAATACCTGCATGAGCACGGCATGGTCGACATGGTCGTCCACCGCAGGGCCCTGCGCGAGCGCCTGATCGCCATCATCGATCTGCTGCGCAATACGCGCCCGCTGGCCGAGGTCGTGCCGCTGGAACGCCCCGGCAAGACCACCGGCAAGAGCGCGGACGGAAAACCGGAAGAGGCCTCGCGAGACAAGCCCCCAGAAGACAAAGCCGGGCCCGAGCCGCAGGCCGAGCCCGGAGAGGCACCGACCAAAGACGCGTGAACAGGACGGTTCCCAGCGACGCCATTCTGGAGCGGCTGCTCGCCCTTCATCCCAAGCTGATTGATCTTTCCCTCGACCGCGTCGAGCGGCTGATGGCGCGGCTCGGGCATCCCGAAAGGCATCTGCCGCCGGTGGTCCATGTGGCCGGAACGAACGGCAAAGGATCGACCATCGCCTTTCTGGAAGCCATGGCGCGCGCCGCCGGACATCGCGTACATACGTACACATCGCCCCATCTCGTCCGGTTCCACGAGCGCATCCGCTTGGGTGGCGTGCCGATTGCCGAGCCCGCCCTCGCCGCCCTGCTGGCGGAATGCGAAGCGGCCAATGGCGGGGCGCCCATCACTTTCTTCGAGATCACCACGGCCGCCGCCTTCCTCGCTTTTTCCCGTACGCGTGGCGATCTTCTGCTGCTGGAGACCGGACTGGGTGGACGCCTCGACGCTACCAATCTGGTGGCGCGCCCCGCGCTTTGCGCGCTGACGCCGATTGGCATGGACCACACCCAGCATCTGGGCGAAACCCTGGCCGCGATCGCCGGCGAAAAGGCAGGCATCCTGAAAGCCGGCGTCCGCGCCGTGGTCGCCGCGCAAAGGCCCGAAGCGGCGGCCGCGATCGCCGCGCGCGCGGACGTGGTGGGCGCGCCGCTCGACCTTGAGGGCGATGCCTGGTCCTGGCGCGCGGCGAAGGACGGCTTCGCCTACCGGGAGGAGGATCGCGACATCGCCTTGCCGCCGCCGGCCCTGGCCGGGCGCCACCAATATGCCAACGCGGCCCTGGCCGTCGCCTGCGCCCTGCGCCTGCCCCCGGTCCTGGCCATCCCGGAGGCCGCGATCCGGCGCGGCGTCGCCGAGGCGGAGTGGCCCGCGCGCTTGCAGCGCCTTGGCCCCGGGCCGCTCACCGCATTGCTGCCGGAGGGCTGGGAGATCTGGCTCGACGGCGGCCACAACGCCGATGCAGGACAGGCCCTGGCCGACGCGTTCCGGGACCGGCGCGATGACGCGCTGGACCTGGTCGTCGGCATGTTCGACACCAAGGATGCGGGCGGCTTCTTCCGGCCCTTCGCGGGCCTCGTCCGATCCTGTCGGTGTGTCGCTATTCCGG
>JABIRQ010000437.1 GCA_018699755.1 Rhodospirillaceae bacterium
GTCGCCTGGCTCGACCGTTGGCCCGATTGGCCCGGCCCGGCGCTTGTCCTGACCGGGCCGCCGGGCAGCGGCAAGACCCATCTGTGCCACGTTTTCCGGGGCCGCGCCGCCGCAGCCTATGTGCGGCCCGAGGCACTGACGACGGAGGCCGTGCCGGACCTGTTGGGCGATGCCGGGGCCGCCATCCTCGACGATGCCGCCTTCGACGGCGCTACGCTCGATGAAGAGGCGCTGCTGCATCTTTACAATGTGCTGGCGGAGCGGGGAGGGCATCTGCTCGTCGCCGGTCGAGATCGGCCCGCGCGCTGGCGCATCGGCCTGCCCGATCTTGCCTCGCGTCTGGTCGCCGCGCCGGCCGTGCGCTTGGAAGAGCCGGACGATTCCTTGCTGAGCGCGGTGCTGATGAAGATGTTCGCCGATCGCCAGCTTCGTCCGGGCGAGGACGTGGTCGAATTTCTCGTCCGTCGGATCGAGCGCTCCTTTCGCGCCGCGCGCGACGTGGTCGAAACGCTCGACCGGCTGGCATTGGCGGAGCGGCGAAACCTGACCGTGCCGTTCGTCCGCGCGGCATTGCGTCCCGACGCATCGGAGCCGGACGGACAGGCTGAGGCACTGGACTAGAGAGAAGAGGAGAAGGCGATGGATCTTGGCATAGCGGGGAAATCGGCGCTGGTCTGCGCCGCGAGCAAGGGGCTCGGGCGGGGCTGCGCCATGGCTCTGGCGCGCGAGGGCTGCAAGGTGACGATCGTGGCGCGGACTCCGGGGCCGTTGGAAACGACGGCGGAGGAGATTCGCTCCGCGACGGGGGCAGAGGTGACGGCCGTCGCCGCCGACATCACCACGGCCGACGGCCAGGCTGCCGCGCTTGCCGTCTGTCAGGCGCCCGACATCCTGGTCAACAACGCGGGCGGCCCGCCGCCCGGCAACTTCCGGGACTGGGAGCGCGAGGACTGGATCGCCGCCGTCGACGCCAACATGATCACGCCGATTCTGCTCATCAAGGCGGTGGTCGACGGCATGATCGAGCGCGGCTTCGGCCGGGTCGTCAACATCACCTCGACCTCGGTCAAGGCGCCGATTCCCATCCTGGGCCTGTCGAACGGCGCCCGGGCCGGCTTGACGGGCTTCATCGCCGGCCTCGCGCGCGAGACGGTGCGCCACAACGTCACCATCAACAATCTGTTGCCCGGGCCGTTCGATACGGATCGGCTGCGATCCACCTTGGTCGCCACCGCCAAGGCGCAGAACCGGCCGCTCGAAGAGGTGACCGAGGCGCGGCGCACGGCCAATCCGGCCCAGCGTTTCGGCACGGCCGAGGAATTCGGCGATGCCTGTGCCTATCTGTGCAGCGCCCAGGCGAGCTATATCACCGGCCAGAACATGGTGCTCGACGGCGGCGCCTATCCCGGAACTTTGTGATCGGCGGTGTCGGCGCGCGGATCGAACAGGTCGCGTAGCATTCCATCGCCGCGTCCGGCCTCGTTCCAGGATTCCGCCGCAAGGTCCAGCACGGTCAGGGTGCCGGGAGAATAGACGTGGGCAAGGCGCTTGCGCGCTTCCTGCGGCCCGGCCGTCGCGAGGATACAAGCCAGGCCGTGGATCGTCGGGTTGTGGCCGATCACCAGGACCGTTTCGCACTTGCCCGATATGTCCCGTATCCGCGCGAGCAAGGCGCTTTCGTCGCCCTGGGTAACGGCCTCGTCGGTCTTCAGAGCTGGGGCGCTTCCCGCGGCTGACAGGACGGCGTCCCGCGTTTCGCGCGCACGGCGAGCGGCGGAGCACAGCACGAGATCGGGCAGCAGTCCGTGATCGCGCAGAAACCGGCCCACGGTCGCGGCCTCCGACCATCCGGCGGGGGATAGAGCGGGATCGGCCGTTCCGGGCACGGCCGCATAGGTGGCATGGCGGAGGAGAAGAAGCCGGCGCATCGTGGGTCGATCATGGTTCAAGCCGCGCCTTCTGGCCAGCTTGCTTGGCGGTCGGCAGCGAATTGTGCCGTGCGGCTCTCGTGATAGATTGCTCGTGGCGCAGGCGAGGCAGTCTCGGAGACGACATCTCTTCCGATGGAACATGAGATCGAGTTGAAACTGCGCGTCGAGCCGGACGCCGCCGACCGGGTTCTGCGAACGCCCGCCTTGCGCGGCCTCCGCGAAGGCCGGGCGCGCGCCGAACGTCTGGTATCGGTCTATTTCGACACGGAGAACTGCGCTTTGGCCGCCCGAGGCCTCGCCCTGCGAATCCGTCATTCCGGGCGCTCGCGCGTTCAAACCGTCAAGGGGCCGCTCGCAAATGGCCATGGCGGCAGTCTGCAGCGTCATGGCGAGTGGACGACGGAAATCGCGGGTGACCGGCCGGATCTGGACAGGATCGCCGAGCCCGATCTGCGGAAATTCCTGACCCGTCGGAAGTTGAAGAACGGATTGGAGGAGGTCTTCCGCACCGAAATCCACCGCCGGACCGTCCCGCTCGTCTTCGGGGAGACGCGTGCCGAGCTTGCTTTCGATCACGGCGTCATTCGCTCTGGTGAGAGGGAGGAGCCGGTTTGCGAGGTCGAACTTGAGCTCTTGGAGGGCGATCCGTCCCACCTCTATGACATCGCCCTGATGCTGGCCGGAGAGCTGCCGCTCTGCGTCGAGCACCGCACGAAATCCGCGCGCGGCTATCGCCTGTTCCGAGGCACGCAGCCTGTCGCCATTCGCGCCGGCGGCCTCGATCTGGCGCCCGCCATGACCGTGCGGGACGCCTTTTTCGCCATCGCGAACGGCTGCCTGGCCCAGCTTCGAGCGAATGAGATGCTGGTGCTGGAAGGACAGGATCCCGAGGGCATTCATCAGGTCCGTGTCTCCGTGCGGA
>JABIRQ010000235.1 GCA_018699755.1 Rhodospirillaceae bacterium
ACCCACGCTCTCCTGAATAGCAGATCGCGACGGCCGCCACGGGTCTTAATCCACTGGACAGCGCCGCGCGCGTCACCATACGGTCCCTGCGCGACCAAGAAGGGGGACGCGGCATGGCTGACGAACGCGCGAACAATCTGCGGCTGGTGCCGCCGCCGGACGAGGTCCGGCGCCTGACCGAGGCCCTGTCGCTGCCGGACAGCATCGGCGACTTCATCCGGGAGCGCGCGGCCGCCCTGGGAGAGAAGCGGGCCTGGCACTTCTTCGCCGACGGCGACGAAATCACCTATGCCGGCCTCGACCGCGAGACGGACCGCATCGCCGCCGGCCTGCTGGAAAAGGGCCTCGCCGGGCCGGGCGATCATGTCGGCATCATGCTGCCCAACCGGGTCGAATGGCCCTTGACCTGGCTGGCCCTGATGAAGCTGGGCGCGGTCGTCGTGCCCATCAATATCGGCTACACGGCGCGCGAGGTCGGCTACATCCTCGACAATGCCGATGTCTCGGCCGTGGTCCTGGGCGAAGAGCACCTGCCCATCCTCGCCGCCGTCGAGGGCCCGCGGCCCGATTCCGCCCGCACCATCGTCGTCGGCGCCGCGCCCGAAGGATTCGCGGCATGGGCCGATCTGCGCGCGGCGGCGCCGGCCGGGCCCTTTGCCCCGCCCGTCGAAATCGCGGCCGACCGCCTGGCCACGATCCAATACACCTCGGGCACCACTGGTTTTCCCAAGGGCGTCATGCTCGACCACCGCTATTGGCTGATCGGCTCGCAGAACGCGATCGCCGAAGCGCGCTTCCTCGGCATCGAACGCACCCTGCTTTGCCATGCCTTCCACTACATGGCGGGCCAGCACTTCCTGCTCGCCGGACTGCACCTGGGCGCCGAACTCGCCATCGCGCCGCGTCTGTCGATCCGCAACTGGATGGTCTGGGCGCGCGAGCACCGCGCCCAGTTCGGCCTGGTCACAGGGCCCCTGCTCAATCAGGCGCCGACTCCCGAGGACGGCGAGAACGAGATCAAGATGCTCGTCCTGTCCTACGGCTTTACGGCCGAACGTCATGACGAGATCGAGCGCCGCTTCGGCTGCCATGTGCGCAACGTCTACGGCATGACCGAAAACATGATGGCGCTCTACGTGCCCATCCACGCACCGACCGCGAGCCTGGGGCCGGGCGCCGTCGGCATCCTGGCGCCCTATCGCGAGGTCCGCATCGTCGACGAGAAGGGCGAGGACGTCCCGGACGGCGCGCCGGGCGAAATCGTCAGCCGCGGACCCGGCCATACCCAGGGCTATTACAAAAACGCCGAGGCGACGGCGACCGCCTTGCGCGGCGGCTGGATGCACAGCGGCGACCGCGGCTTGCGCGAGGCCGACGGCTGGCACCAATTCCTCGGCCGCATGAAGGACGTGATCCGCCGGTCGAGCGAGAATATCTCCGCGATAGAGGTCGAATCCGTCCTCGTCGCGATGGACGGCATCGAACGCGCCGCCTGCGTCGCCGTGCCCGACGATAAGCGTGGCGAGGAGGTGAAGGCCTATCTCGTGCTCAAGGCCGGCTTCACACCGGAGACAGTGCCGCCCGCCACGGTGCTGGCCCATTGCGAGGCCAACCTCGCCGCCTTCAAGATTCCGCGTTTCCTGACCTATCGCGAGGAGCTGCCGACGACGGCGTCGGACAAGGTCGAGAAGCACAAGTTGGTCGCCGAAACCAAGGATCTGCGCGCCGGCTCCTACGACCGCGAAACGGACGCCTGGATATAGCCGATCGGACGCACCGCCCTCTCAATCGTCATGCGCCGGGCGATGCCGATTAAGGAAAACCGCGAAAAATCAGCCTTCGCCCGCCTACCACTCGTTGCGCAGGGCGCGCAGCTTGACGAAGACCTGCTTGGGGGTCGGCGCATCGGGCAGGTCGGGAAAGGCCTCGCGCAGCCTGGCGATCACGGTCGGGCTGTGCAGGCGGAAGAAGGTGTTGATCTCCTTCTCCAAGGCCAGGGTCGTCACGATGGGATCGTGCGGGTCCTGGGCCTCCGCCTCGGACAGCATCTCGCGCGCCTTGGCGTTGTCCGGCTCGCGGTCCAGGGTGAAGCTGATATTGTTCGCGATGTAGTCGTGGCCGGGATAGACCACGGTCTCGTCCGGCAGGCGCGCGAGCTGGCCGGCGAAGGTATCGTACAGCTCCTCCGGATGGCCGCCGTGATGGCAATTCCCCGCGCCCGCGTTGAACAGGGTGTCGCCGCAGATCAGCGCCGGCCGGTCGGTGCGCGAGAGCAGGCAGATATGGCTCATGGTATGGCCGGGGGTGTCCAGCGCCTCAAGCTCGACGGTGCGGCCGATCTTGACCACGTCGCCCGCCGCCAGACCGGTATCGATCCCCGGAATCGAATCCTTCGCCCCGCGATGGGCCAGCAGCTTGGCGCCCGTCGCGGCGATCACCGCGTCGTTGCCGCCGGTATGGTCCTGATGTTCGTGGGTGTTGAGGACCTGGGTGATCGTCCAGCCCTTATCCCGCGCGCGGGCCAACACGAGGTCGGAGGCAAGCGGGTCGACGGCCAGGGCCTCCCCCGTCTCCGGGCAGGCGATCAAGTAGTTGAAATTGCGATAGGCGTTATCGGTATAGATCTGCTCGACGATCACGGCGCTGTCCTCCTTGCCCCTGCCGCTGGGGTCCGCGCAGGGCTAGACGGAGAGTAGCCGAAGGCGTCCGCGCCGATAACCCCGGCCGCCATATCCGTTGATCGTTGCCGGCGTTGCCGGCCCGCGGCCCGTGATAGTCGGTGACACGGTCGAGGTTTACCGGCTGCGCAAGGCCCATCCCGAAGCCACGGTCCGGGTCGATCGCGTCAACTAGCGTCGCCCTCCGCCGCTTCTCCCACGGTCCGGCCGCCTGCGCGCTTGACGCGGCGGGCCTGACGCCGTTCATTTGTCGCCAATCGACGAATACCAATGAGGGAGACCGAAATGAGCGAGCAGAAAATCCGCATCGAAAAGGACGGCCAGATCGCCTGGATGTTCTTCAACCGCCCCCATGTGAAAAACGCCATGCAGATCGACGGCTGGAAGCTGATGGACGATCTGTTGGCCGAGGTCGGCGAGGATCGGGACATCCGCGCCATGATCCTGGCCGGCGAGGGCGGCACCTTCATCGCGGGCGCCGACCTCAACGACCTCAAGGACATGAACGCCCAGCTTGCCAGCCGGGAGATCGACACCTCGACCCTGCGCGAGATGGTGCGCATCGCCCAGTCAACCGCCGGGCGAATCCGCTCCTTGCGCTTTCCCGTGATCGCCGCGGTCGAGGGCTATGCCGTCGGCGCCGGTTGCGAGGTCGCGGTCGGCTGCGACCTCGTCGTCGCGGCCGAGAACGCGAAATTCGGTTTTCCCGAAGTCACCATGGGCGCCTGCATCACCAATGCCGGCACCTATCTTCTGCCGCGCAAGATCGGCCTGGGCCGGGCCAAGCGCCTCGCCTTCACCGGCGAGTTCATCGACGCCAAGGAGGGCTACCGAATCGGCATGGTCGACGACCTCGCCCCCGCCGGCAAGGCGCGCGAGGTGGCCGAAAAGCTGGCCCGGCGCATCGCCAGCCGCGCCCCGGTCGTGGTCCAGGCGCACAAGGCGATGCTCGACCGCGGCCTCGATTCCTCCTTCGACGCCGCGCTCTACATGGAACAGGAGTCGGTGCTCATGTCGATGCTGACCGACGACCTGCAGGAAGGCTCGACCGCCTTCTTCGAAAAGCGCGAGCCCGACTTCAAGGGGCGTTGAGCCTTGGTCGCCGGCAGGATCCCCGGCACGCCGACCACCCTTCCCGTCTCGGGCGAGGGGTTCGCACCCGCGGACACCGCCCTGCTCGTCATCGACATGCAGGTCGATTTCTGCGCCGAGGGCGGCATGATGGAGCGGGGCGGCGCGGACATCGCCCGCCTGCGCACGCCGATCGAGCCCATCCAGGCCGTGCTGGAGGCCGCGCGGACGGCCGGGCTGACCGTCGTCCACACCCGCGAAGCCTACGAGCCCGACCTCTCCAACGCCCCGAGGGCCAAGCGCGACCGCTTGGCCCGCCTGGGCCCGGGCATCGGCGACGAAGGCCCGCGGGGCCGCCATCTGATCCGGGGCGAGGCGTGCTGGGACTTCATCCCGGAACTGCCGCCCCGCGAGGGCGAGATCGTCATCGACAAGCCCGGCTACGGCGCCTTTTTCCGGACCGATTTGGAGGCGATTCTCGCAGCGCGCGGCATCCGCCACGCGCTGCTGACGGGAGTGACCACGGATTGCTGCGTCCATTCCACC
>JABIRQ010000476.1 GCA_018699755.1 Rhodospirillaceae bacterium
CATGTCGTCGCCCGCTCGACGGGACCGAAGAAGAAGGTCGTGGTCGTCGGCGCGGGGCCGGGCGGGCTGGAGGCGGCGCGGGTCTCGGCCGAGCGCGGCCACGACGTCGTGCTGTTCGAGAAGGACGAGTGCACCGGCGGCCAGATCGTCACGGCCGCCAAAGGCCCCAAGCGCGAATCCCTGGCCGCCATCCCGCGCTGGCTCGAAGGCCAGGCCCGCAAGGCCGGTGCGGATATCCGCCTGGGCACCGATGCGACGGCCGAGACGGTCCTGGCCGAGACGCCGGACATCGTGGTCATCGCGACCGGCGGCGATCCGGACCCCGGCCCCTTCACGGGCCGCGACCTGGCCGTGACGACCTGGGACATCCTGGAGGGCCGGGTCGAGCCGGGCGAGAGCGTGCTGGTCTACGACGAGGACGGCCGCCAACCGGCGGCCTCGGTGGCCGAGATGCTCGCGGAACGGGGGGCCAAGGTCGAGCTGGCGACGCCGGACCGCCATGCCGCCCATGACACGGGCGAGGTCAATATCGGCCGCCACATGCACGGCCTCTACGAGGCCGGCGTCGTGCTGACGACGGACATGCGCCTGGCCCAGGTCTATCGCGAGGGCAACCGGCTGATCGCCGTGCTGCGCAACGTCTTCACGGGCGAGGAGGAGGAGCGCGCGGTCGATCAGGTCGTCGGCGAGCACGGCACCATCCCGCGCGACGCGATCTACCACGCCCTGGTCCCGGCCTCCCGCAATCTGGGCGAAATCGACGTCGAGACCATGGCCACGGGATCGCCCGAACCGGTGCTCGCCAACCCGGACGGGGCCTTCGAGCTCTACCGGGTCGGCGACGCCGTGGCGAGCCGCAACATCCATGCCGCGATCTACGATAGTCTGCGGCTCTGCAAGGATCTTTGAGGGAGGGAGAGGACATGGCGGAACAGAAGGTCGCGGTCGTCACGGCCGCCAGCAAGGGCATCGGCGCGGCCATCGCGCGCGAACTGCACGAACGGGGCTACAAGCTGGGCCTGCTGTCGCGCACGGGCTGCAAGGAACTGGCCGAGGAATTGGGTGCCCACGGGGTCGCCGGCTCGGTCACCGAGGAGGCGGATATCCAGCGCCTGGTCGAGGAGACGGTCGAGCGCTTCGGGAGGCTCGACGCGGCCGTCGCCAATTCGGGCCGCCACGCCGAGGTCATAGCCAAGCACAAGGTCACGGGCATCCCCCCGGCGACCTACCGCAACCTCAACTACGACCCTGACCTCAAGAACGACATCTTCGCCGTCCCCTGGGGCGCCTGGCACGACGACCTGGACCTGATCGTCCTCAACTGCCTCAAGCTGGCCAAGGCCGTCACCCCCCATCTGATCGCGGCCGGCGGCGGCGCCATCGTCAACGTCTCGGGCATGGAAAGCGTGCAGCCCCGCGCGACCTATCCCCTGGGGCCGTTGCGCCTGGCCCTGCACGGCTTCACCAAGATCTATTCCGACCGCTACGCTCGCGACGGCATCCGCATGAACTGCCTGCTGCCGGGCATGATCGAGAATGCATCGAGCGCCGGCAATCAGGAGATCGTCGACGCCATCCCCCTGGGCCGCTTCGGCGGCCTCAAGGAAATGGGCAGCGCCGCCGCCTTCCTGGCCTCCGAGGACTCGGGCTACATTACCGGCCAGATGATCGTCGCCGATGGCGGCCTGAACCGGGGTATCTGAGCGGAGCGCGCGGCCGGTGACCGACCTCAACCCCGACCTGACCGAATCCCTCGTCGTCGAGACGGCGGCGATGGGGTGGGCGGAAAGCCCCGCCCCCGGCGTCCGGCGCAAGCGCATCATGCTGCGCGGCGATGCCGAAAAGGGCGCCGTGACCAGCGTGGTGCGTTACGAACCGGGCGCGGCCTTTCCCGCCCATGATCACCCCTTGGGCGAGGAAATCTTCGTCATCGACGGCACTTTCTCCGACGAAACCGGCGATTACGGCCCGGGCAGCTTCCTGCTCAACCCGCCCGGCTTCAGTCATGCGCCCTTCACCAAGGAAGGCTGCACGATCTTCGTCCGCCTCCGCCAATACGCGGGCGAGGATCGGCCCCGGATCGCCAAAAACACGATCCACGGCCATTGGAAGGAAGAGAAGGAGCCGGGCATCGGCCGGATGAACCTCTATGCCCAGGACGGCCGGCCCGAACGCATCCAGCTCGAACTCTGGCAGCCGGGCGCCAAGGCCGCCCACCACACCCACGGCGAACTGGTCGAACTCTTCGTCCTCGACGGCGTCTTCGAGGACGAGCATGGCCACTACCCAGCCGGCAGCTTCCTCCGCGCACCGGTGGGTTCGTCCCACGCCCCCTTCTCGACCGAGGGCTGCAAGCTCTACGCGAAGATCGGGACGCCGGAGGGGATGTAGGCGACGGTTTCGCCGGATAGGGCACCCTCTTCATCCCTCATGCGCCCGCGCCAGCACGGCGACTCTCGCCGCCTCTGGATCGCCCGGACGAGGCCGGGCGATGACGGAGGAGAAAAGCGCGGCGTCTCCTCCTCAATGCTCGTCATGCCCCGGCGCAAGTCCGGGGCATCCAGCCGTCACACCCGCCCCGCCTTGCCCTCGCGCCCGCATAGCGCGATAAACGGGCAACGACACGCGGAGGCCCATGAACGATAACTCGAACCCCGTTCTCGTCGCTGGGGCGGGGCCCGTTGGGCTCGCCTGCGCGCTGGAACTTGCGCGCCTCGGCCGGGCGGTGCGCATCGTCGACAAGAAGGACGGCCCCTCCACCGACTCCAAGGCCATCGCGGTCAACAGCCGCAGCTTGGAATTGCTCGAGCCCTCGGGCGTGACCCCGCGCATCGTCGAGGCGGGGGTCCATATCCGGCGCGCCAATCTCCATTCCGGCGACCGGCGCATCGCGACCATGGATTTCTCGGCCCTCGACCACCGCTACAACTTCGCCATGGCCCTGCCGCAGAGCGAGACCGAAAAGCTCCTGGCCGCCGCCCTGGGCGAGCGCGGAGTGCGGGTCGAATGGGGCACCGAACTCACCGCCTTCGGCCAGGACGCCAAGACCGTCCACGCCGTGTTGGTAAAGGACGGCCGCCAGGAAACCGTCGAGAGCCCGTATCTGGTCGGCGCCGACGGCGCCCACAGCACGGTGCGCCATCAGCTCAAGCTCGGCTTTCCGGGCGCGGCCTACGAGGATCTCTGGCAGGTCCTCGACGTGCGGATGGACGGGCCCTGGGGCCGGGACGAGGTGAATGTCCGCTTCGTGCCCGACGGCGGCATCTTCTTCGCCATCCCGATCCCGGGCGAGGCGCTGTTCCGCATCGCCACCAACCGGCCGGAAGAACCCGCCGCCCTCGCCCCCGCCGGAACCACGATCCACGAAGTCGTGTGGCGTTCCGATTTCCGCATCCACCACCGAGTCGTCGAATCCTTCGCCCGCGACCGCTGCTTCCTGTGCGGCGACGCCGCCCATGTCCACTCCCCGGCCGGCGGACGCGGCATGAACCTGGGCATCGAGGACGCCACCGATCTGGCCCGGCGCATCGTGGGCGGCGGGGTCGCGGGCTACGCCGCCCGGCGCCACGCAATCGCCAAGCGCGTCGTCGCCCAGACCGACCGCCTGACCCGCATGGCCATGCTGCGCAGCCCGCTTTCGCGCACGCTCCGCGACACCCTGGTGCCCCTCGTCGTCGCCCTGCCCCCGGCCCGGCGCTTCCTGGCCCGCGAGAACATGGGCCTGAATTCGGGCTAGCCGGCCGCGCCCTCGCGCCTACGCCTCCATCCCCGCATTCGGACCTGCGAACGGATTCGCCCGACCGAACTTGCCGCGCGCCAAGCAGCCCTTCCCCTGCTATGATCGGTCCATTCTTTATTCCTCACTTGAGAGGCCAACATGGCTGACAATCGCGATATTGCAATGGACAACGACGACCTCGCCGACGAGGCGCTGGACAGGAACGAGAGCGGCAAGCTCCGCATGTGTTGTTCCTGTACGAACAGGATCAACGACCTGGCCTCGTAGCGTCCGGCGTCGAAACTCGATCGGACGGCCCGCCGCCCTCATGAAGACGGTGGCGGGCCGTTTCGTTCCCTGGATGGGTTTTCATGATGGAGAAGCATCGATGAGCCAGGACCGCATCGCCGAAATCCACGACGTCTCCCTCGCCGACGAGGCGCTGGACCGTTCAGGCGAAGAAACGCCGCCTTCGAAATACTGCGTCGGCCCGAGGCCGAATCCGAAGCCGTCCTGGATCGACCGGGCCTAGCGCCCAATAAACGCGGCGAACGGCCACCCCGCCCCGTGCGGCAGATTTATTGGTACGCTCGAGGCATTGGGCGATTGCAGTGACCGGGACGCTGAAGGCCCTGTGCTATACTCGTCGGCACGGCGAACGCCGTCCCGGAAAGCCGGTCTCGCCCCGCTCGGCCCCCCGCTCGGCCTAATGATAACAAATGCCAAGAATCGCCGGTTTGTCGATCCTATCCCCTTGACCGTCGCGGATATGTGTTTCCGATCAAGGGTTTGGCGATGCAATAGCCGGTCGGAAGATGTGCGATCCGCCACCTATGCCGGCGGAACCGCGCGCGCCGCTTGGCCATTGGGGGGCGGGGGTGATATGAGCGTGGACAGCGTTGCGCGGGGCCAGGGAGGGCTATTGCGATGACTGGGGAATTCGACGCGGTCTATCGCCGCTCCATTGAGGATCCCGAGGGCTTCTGGGCCGAGGCGGCCCAGGGCATCGACTGGATCGAGCCCTGGGACCAGGTGCTCGACGATTCCAAATCGCCCTTCCCCCGCTGGTTCGTCGGCGCCAAGGTCAACACTTGCTGGAACGCTCTCGACCGCCATGTCGAAGGTGGGCGGGCCGACCAATTGGCCCTGATCCATGACAGCCCGATCACCGGCGGCCAGACGAAATTCACCTTTCGCGAGCTGCGCGATACCGTCGCCCGCTTCGCCGGGGCGCTGGCCGCGCGCGGGGTGGGTAAGGGCGACCGGGTCATCGTCTATATGCCGATGGTGCCTGAAGCGGCCATCGCCATGCTTGCCTGCGCCCGGCTGGGCGCGGTCCATTCCGTGGTCTTCGGCGGCTTCGCGGCGAACGAGCTGGCCGTGCGCATCGACGACTGCCAGCCCAAGGCCATCGTCTCCGCCTCCTGCGGGATCGAGCCGGGGCGCATCGTCCAATACAAGCCCCTGCTCGACGGCGCGATCGAACTGGCCAGGCACAAGGTGGGGACCTGTATCGTCCTGCAGCGGCCCCAGGCCGAGGCGTCGATGGTCGCCGGCCGCGATCATGACTGGGCCGACGCCGTCGCCACCGCCGAGCCGGCGGATTGCGTGCCGGTCCTGGCGACCGATCCGCTCTACATCCTCTACACCTCGGGCACGACCGGCCAGCCCAAGGGCGTGGTGCGCGACAATGGCGGCCATCTAGTCGCCCTCAACTGGTCGATGAAGAACGTCTACGGGGTCGAGCCGGGCGAGGTCTATTGGGCCGCCTCGGATGTCGGCTGGGTCGTCGGCCACAGCTACATCGTCTACGCCCCCCTGATCCACGGCAACACGACCATCCTGTTCGAGGGCAAGCCCGTGGGCACCCCCGATGCCGGGGTCTTCTGGCGCATCATCGCCGAACACGGGGTGACGACCCTGTTCACCGCCCCTACCGCCTTCCGCGCGATCAAGAAGGAGGACCCGGAGGGCAAGCTGATCGGCCAATACGACCTGTCCAAATTCCGCACCCTGTTCCTGGCGGGCGAACGCTCGGACCCCGACACCCTGGTCTGGGCCGAGACCAAGCTGAAGGTGCCGGTGATCGACCATTGGTGGCAGACCGAATCGGGCTGGCCCATGGCCGCCAACTGCATCGGGATCGAGATGCTGCCGATCAAGCACGGCTCCCCCACCCGCGCCGTGCCCGGCTACGATGTGCAGGTGGTGGACGACGCCTGCAAACCGGTGAAGCGCGGCGATATCGGCGCCATCGTGGTCAAGCTGCCCCTGCCGCCCGGCTGCCTGCCGACCCTGTGGGGTGCCGACCAGCGCTTCATCGACGCCTATATGGCGGACTTCCCCGGCTTCTACAAAACCGGCGATGCCGGCTTCATGGACGAGGACAACTACGTCTATGTCATGACCCGGACCGACGACGTCATCAACGTCGCCGGCCATCGCCTCTCGACCGGCGGAATGGAAGAGGTCCTGGCCGCCCATCCCGACGTCGCCGAATGCGCGGTGATCGGGGTGAACGATCCGATGAAGGGCCAGGTGCCGGTCGGCTTCCTGGTTCTCGCGGCCGGCGTCAACCGGCCC
>JABIRQ010000368.1 GCA_018699755.1 Rhodospirillaceae bacterium
CGAGGCGGTCATCATCGGCGATGGCGAAAGCACGTTGGAGATGCTGGTCGCCCGCATCGCGGAGTTCCCCCTCGCCAAGCACCCAGGCTCGACCTACCACTATTCCGTCTCGGTCGATGTCGCGGCCCATCTGGCCCAGGTGATCGCCGACAAGCCGCTGGGCGAATTGCTGCGCGAACGGCTGTTCGAGCCCCTCGGCATGGCCGACACCGCCTTCCACGTGCCGGAGGGCAAGCGCGACCGCGTCATGGGGATGTACGGCACGCCCTTCCTGCACACCCCGGTCCCGCCCGCCGAGATGCCGCCCCAGCAGCTCACGCCCCTGCCGGTGGACGACAGCCATCCCTTCGACAAGCCCGGCATCTACGAGCGCGGCGGCCACGGCCTGTTCTCGACGACCGAGGATTACGGCCGCTTCGCCGACATGCTAGTGGCCGGGAAGACGACCGACGGCCGGCCGCTCCTGGCCGGGCCGACCCTTGACCTGTTCACGGCCAACCGCCTGACGGACAAGCACCTGCCCTTCGTCATCAACGGCCTGCCCACGCCCGGCTACGGCTTCGGCCTCGGCGTCCGGGTGCGCATGGATGTCGGCCGGACCTACACTCCCGGCCGGGTCGGCGAATTCGGCTGGGCCGGCGCCGCGACCACGAATTTCTGGGTCGATCCCGAAGAAAACATCACCGGTGTCTTCATGACCCAGTACCAGGGCCCCAGCGGCACAGTGGAGCCTGTGACCGACGAATTCCGCACCCTGGCCTATTCCACCCTGGTGTAGAGAGCCTCAATGACTAAAGCCGGCTGATCCTGTCGGGTTCGGCACGAAGGACGGTCCGGCAATAGCCCCGGGCTATCGCTTCACTCTCCGCCGCATCGTCGTGAGGACCGCCCATCTCGACCCGCTTGCCGTCGCGCCAGACGGACCAGAGGAAGTCCGTGCTGCCGGAGGGCTCGTCCCACCGTTCGACGATAATTTCGATCATGACCGGTCTGAATCCTCCATAAAATGATTTCGGCCATGAAAGAACGCCGCTACCTATCAGAAATATAAGCCCTTTCAACTATCCTCGCATATCCCGTATAACCCTCGCTTGTCCCGCGAGAGCCTGGCTGGAGGGAGCTATGCTGCGGATCCTGGCGACCGCATTCGTTCTGACCGTCATCGCCGCCGTCCCGGGCCGGGCGCAAAATGCGTTGCCGCCCGAATTGGCGAACGAAATCGACCGGGCTGCGATGTCGACCTTGCGGCCGAATCTCGCGATCGAGACGGTCGTGGTGGAGGCGGTCGTCGAACATCCGGGCCTTGTCGACAGCATCGTCGCCCGTGCCGTCGCGCGCGACCCCGCCAGCGCGTCGCGCATCGTCTCCAACACCAGCCAGTGGTTTCCCGCCTTCGCGGGGCGATCCGCCAGGCCGCCGAAGGCCCATTGCCCCAATTGCCGCCGGCCACGGTCTCGCCCGGCCCCGTGCCCTCCCTCGCCGGCCTGCCCGCCACCCGTGTGCAACCCTCGCCGCAGATGGCCGCGGCGGATAGCGCGCCGCCGATCCGGGATCGGCGCTACTACTTCGATCTGAATGTCGGCGCCGCCTTGTCGCCCACCGCCGACGTCACCAACGGGACGGTCGCAGGGCTGAGCGGCAATATGAAAACGAAGACCGGCTTCACGACCGGCGGCGCGATCGGCATGCGCCTGGGCGGCGGCGCGCGCACGGATTTTGAGGTCGCCTATCGCCGCAACGGCATCGACAGCATCGATTTCGGCGCCTTCGGCCTGCCCGCGGCGGGCGGCTCGGGCGGCGACGTCTCATCGGTCGCTTTCCTCCTCAACGGCTATTTCGACGTGCCGCTCGATTCCCGCTGGACGAGTTCCTTCGGCGTGGGTCTAGGCGGCGCCAACGTTTCGCTGAACGTCGACGGCTCGGGTTTCGACGATTCCGATTTCGTCTTCGCCTATCAGATGGCCACGGGCTTGGCCTATGCCTTGACCCAGGCGTTGAGCGTGACAGCCGATTACAAGTATTTCGCGACCGCCGATCCCCGGATGGGGGCCAACGAGTTCACCTACTCGACCCACAATGTCGAACTGGGCCTGCGCTACAGCTTCTAGAGCCAGCCCTATTGCGCCGTGCCCCTGACCTTCTGGCCATCGGTTGCGAAACAACCGCAACCGAAGGTCCTTGCCGTCGGCGTATTGGGATCGAGGCGGCAAATGCCGATCGCCGTCTCGCAGGTCTCGGCACGGCCTGGATTGGATTTGTTCATGGACGTCCCATAACCTTGCCCGGGGCGCGCGGGATCCAAGGTCAGGCCCGTATATTTCTCGTCCATGCAGCCGGCCGCGCTCGCAAGCAGGCCGATGCCCAGCAGGCCGCCGGCCACGCGCGTCACATACCGCCGACGCCGCTCTCCCAACTCGGGAAATGATATTCTCGCCGATAGCACGTCTCGTATCCCTGGTCCCAACCGTCCCGATAGCGCCCGTCGGCCGCGTAACGGGGCCGATCTTTCTCATAGCGCGTATCGTAGCCCGGCTTGTTGGCGTCCGACAGGCCGCTGTCGCAGCCGTCGACCCGACCCCGCTCGAATGCGGCGTTGGGACTGGCGGGCGATGCGCAGCCCACGACCAGCGCGGATGCGCCGGCCAGCATCGCGCCAAGAAACAGGTTCCTGAGATTTGCGCTCAATACCGCCAAGCGGATAGGCCTTTCATCCGAATACACATGAGAACTGGTGCGATGCATTCATAGGGTCAATCGCCGGACGACAACGGGCAAGGCCACGGTAATTGCGGCCGGGCGGCACTTGTGGCACTTCTGGCGGCAGGGTCCCCTCTTCTCTCTCACGCGCGTCCCAGGAACGCTTTCCCGATGGCCCGTATCCACAGCCTGCCGACCTGCGACGAAACCGAGGACCTTTCGGCCCGCTCCCTGCCCGCCTGGGTCTACGAGGACGAGGATTTCTTCGCGTTGGAGCGCACGCGGATCTTCATGCCGAGTTGGCAACTGATCTGCCACGAGGCGGACGTGCCCAATGCCGGCGACTACCTCACCTTCGATTTCATGGGCGAGCCGCTGGTCGCCCTGCGCGGCGCCGACGAGGCGGTGCGCGTGTTCTTCAACGTCTGCCGCCACCGTGCCTCGCGCTTACTCGACGGCCCGCAGGGCAATTGCGGCCGCGCGCTGCGCTGCCCCTATCACGCCTGGACCTATGGGTTGGATGGCGCGCTGCGCAAGGCGCCCTACGAGAAGACCTTCGAGGCGTTCGACAAGGCCGCGCACGGCCTGGTCCAACCGCAAACGGAGGTCTGGAACGGCTTCGTCTTCGCACGCCTCGAGGACGACGGCGGGCCGTCCATCGCCGCGCTGATGGCACCCTATGCCGAGGAACTGGCGCCCTACCGCTTCGCCGAGATGAGGCCGCTGGGCCGCGTGACCCTGCGCCCGCGCCCGGTCAACTGGAAGAACATTACGGACAACTACGCCGACGGGCTGCACATCCCGGTCGCCCATGACGGCTTGGCAAGCCTGTTCGGCTCCAGCTACCGCATCGAAGTCGCGGGCATGGTCCACAAGATGAGCGGCGAACCGGTCGAGCGCCCGAGCCAGGGGTGGAGCGTGCGCGGCTATCTCAAGCACTTGCCCGAAGCCGGCCACCTGCCCGAAGAACGCCAGCGGCTCTGGTCCTACTACAAGCTGTTTCCGAACCTCGCCTTCGATGTCTATCCGGACCAGATCGACTTCATGCAGATGATCCCGGTTTCGCCGACCGAGACGATCATCCGCGAAATCCCCTATGCCCTGCCCGACGACCGGCGCGAGATGCGCGCCGCGCGCTATCTCAACTGGCGCATCAACCGGGTGGTCAATGCCGAGGACACCAAGCTGATCGCCGACGTGCAGGCCGGCATGGCCTCGCGCAGCTACACGGCCGGGCCGCTGAGCCGGGAAGAGGTCTGCCTGCGCGACTTCGCCGAAACCATGCGCCGCCGCCTCCCCGTCTGCCGCCTGCCCGAAGCGCCGCCGCCGGAGGAGATGGCGGCGTATGGGGCCTAGGGCGCCGACCGCCTTGGCCCGCGAAACCGTCCTGATCACCGGCGCCTCGGCCGGGCTGGGGGTCGAGTTCGCACGGCTCTTCGCCGCCGACGGGTCGGATATTGTGCTTGTTGCCCGGCGCGAGGAACGCTTGCGGGCCCTCGCCAACGAGCTCGCCGATCGGCACGGCGTCTCGGCCCGCGTCCTCGCCGCCGATCTATCGGAGCCGGATGCGGCCGAAGGCTTGATGGCGCGGCTCGCCTCTGACGGCATCGAGATCGACGTGCTGGTCAACAATGCGGGCTTCGGCGCGCGCGGGCCGGTGGCGGAGATCGACGCTGGGCGCCAGGCCGCCATGGCGCACCTGAACGTCGGCGCCCTGACTGGCTTGAGCCGCGCGCTGCTGCCCGGCATGATCGCGAGCGGCCACGGCGGCATCCTCAACGTCGCCTCCATGGCGGCCTTCCAGGCTGGCCCCTGCATGGCCGTGTACTACGCCACGAAGGCCTACGTCCTGTCCTTTACCGAGGCCTTGCACGAGGAGGTCCGAGGAACCGGGGTCCGTGTCTCGTGCTTCTGCCCCGGCCCCGTGGCGACGGAGTTCGCCGAGATGGCGGACATGACCGATTCCAAGCTGTTCGAGAAGCGTGCAGCGGCCGCCGCGCCGGCCGCTCGCGCAGGATATGAGGGCTTCCGCGCGAACCGGGCCGTCGTGATTCCCGGCCTCGGCAACAAACTGGGCATCTGGCTCCAGCGTCTCGTGCCGCGCGCGGCCATCCGTCGCATCGTCGCCCGGATGCAGCGCTAAACGACCGCTCGCCCTTCGAGACGCCGGCCTTCCGGCCGGCTCCTCAGGGTGAGAGGGCCTAAGGCAAGTTTCATGCACAACCTGTCCTCATCACGGGGAGCGCCCGCAAGGCGCATCTCGAAGGACGATTGGCACACCTCGCCGCCGGCGATCCACCAGGAAGTTCTTTACCCAAGGGCACCGCTCGATTTCCCAGGCCCAGGCGCTGGTACGCTGATCGTTTGCACGATGGTGCAATAGAGGAATCCAGGCTAGCCGTCTTTAGCTGTTTCCTCCAAGGCGACGGCCAGTCGGGTCATCGCCGTTTCGAGCCTTGCTCGCGTACAAGCGATGTTCACTCGGGCGTACCCTTCGCCTTCCTGGCCAAAGGCACGGCCGCGCGTGACCGCCCAGCCGGCGTGCCTCCTCAGGTATGCCGTCAAATCTTCGCTGTCCAACTTCAAGCCGCGAAAATCGAACCAAAGCAGGAAAGTGCCCTCCGGCTCGACCAGCGCCACTCCGGGAAGACGCGCGACCACCTCGCGAACCAAGGAAAGGTTGCCCGCCAAATAGCGCATGACGTCGTCCAGCCATGGCGCCCCGTCCCGATAGGCGGCTTCCATCGCGACGCTGGCGAAGGCGTTGTTCTTGTTGACTGTCAGACGGCTGTTCTCGGCCTGAAAGGCTATTCGTCTGCGCGCATTCGATATGACCGTGAACGCCGAGCAGCAGGCCGCGATGTTGAAGCTTTTCGCCGGCGACAGGCAGCTGACGGAGTTGTTCGCGAATGCCGGACCGAGCGACGCGAAGGGCGTGTACCGGTGCCCTGGGAAAGTGATATCGCCGTGAATTTCGTCAGAGACGACAAGGACGCCGTTTCGCGCACAGATCTTTCCCAGCCGCGATAGCTCGTCCCTTGTCCAGACGCGGCCGACGGGATTATGCGGATTGCACAGGTAAAGCATCTTGACGCGCGGATCCCGCGCCAAACGATCCAACCCGTCGAAATCCA
>JABIRQ010000129.1 GCA_018699755.1 Rhodospirillaceae bacterium
CCTTCAAGACCCGCCGATCCTCGGACAGGCCAACGTTGTTCGGAATCGATGTATCATAATTGACGGCCATTGAATCGGTCATGTTACCCGCTCCCATCATACGCGCCTCTTATCGAACTCAACCTTGAGTCCGGTACCATAACGACCCAGCGCACCGGTCTCGCCAACCGCGTTCGGACGCTGAAAGATCCAGTTTTGCCAGGCGGTCAGCCGCCCGAAAATCTTAGTCTCCATCGTCTCCGGCCCGGCGAAGCGAAGATTGGCCTCCATCCCGCTCAAGGCGTCGGGGGAGAAACTCGCCCGCTCCTCGACCGCGATGCGCAACTCCTCCTCCCAGTCGAGATCGTCCGGGATGAAGGTGACGAGGCCCAGAGCTTCCGCCTCCGCCGCGTCGAGATCGCGACCCATCGCCGCCTCGGCGGCCGCCTGGCCCTCGGCATCGTCCAGGAAACGCGCGGCGAGGCGCGACAGGCCGTTCCCCATGGGCAAAACGCCGCAATTCATGGCTGTCAGGCGGATGGTCGCCGGCGGCCGGTTGTCGCCTTCGAGGGCACCGTCGAGCATGTAGCTGCGATCCGCCGCCAGGACGAGTTCGAACAGGGTCCCGGCGAAACAGCTTCCCGACTCGATCCGCGCGATCAGGCTGCGCGAACTGACATCCAGGCGCTTGAACACCCGTTTGAGGTAAAGCCGCGTCTCGCGCACCAACCGGTCGTCCGTATGGTCGATCAGCAATGTATCGGCGGCGACGACCGCATCGGTATCGCCCTCACTCGCCAGAATCCAGACGCCGAGGCGGGGCTCGTTGGTTCGTAGGTGCAGGATCGTGTCGTCCAGCGCTCGCGCCAGGGCGAGAGGCCAGAAATCGCAGCCCTGGGCATGAATGCCGGCCACATCCTTCGGAAGATCGCCTTCGGGCGCGCGAACCGTGATCGTCGCGACCCCGCCATCGCGATCCATCTCCACCCGCAGGACGCCGTAGTCGATCGAATTCTCCGCGATGTCTCGCTCGAGAGTCTTTAATTCGATTCTTCTCGAATCTTTTGCGCCGCCCTGCGCCGCAAGATCGCGCGCCTTCTCGTAGGCCGTCTCCATCAGGCGCGAGCGTGGCACCACCGCGTCGACCAGACGCCAATCCACCGCCCGGCGGCCTCGGACCCCTTCCTCGGTCGTGCAGAAGACGTCGGCCCGGTCGCGCCGCACCCCGCGCTTGTCGACCAGGCGGGTCAGCCCGCCGGTGCCGGGCAACACGGCGAGCAGGGGCAGTTCGGGCAGGGAGACGGCCGTGCTGCCGTCGTCGGCCATGACGATCCAATCCGCCGCCAGGGCCAGTTCGTAGCCGCCGCCGGCCGCCGTGCCGTTGATTGCGCAGATCCATTTGAGGCCGGAATACCCGCTGGCATCCTCGATCCCCAGCCGGGTTTCGTTGGTGAATTTGCAGAAGTTCACCTTCTCGCCATGGCTCGCCCCCGCCAGCATGCCGATATTGGCCCCGGCGCAGAACACCCGGTCGAGGCCGGAGGTGAGCACCACCGCGCCGACCTCCGGATGCTCGAAGCGCAGCCGCTGAACCGCGTCGTAGAGCTCGATATCCACACCGAGGTCGTAGGAGTTGAGCTTCAGACTATAACCGGGCCGCAGCCCGCCATCTTCGGCCACCGCCAGCGCCAAGGTGGCGACCGAACCGTCGACGGACAGCCGCCAATGGCGGTAGCGGTCGGGATGGGTGCGGAAATCGATCATCGGCAGCAAGGGGTTTCTTCCATTATTTCGATTAATATAGAAATATAACGCCCGTCAGGGCGCCTGCACGGCGCCACGCACCGCTTGCACCGACCGCACGAGCTCGGCCAAGGACTCCTCGACCGACTTGTCCGTGGTCTCGACCGTCAGGTCGGCCTGGCCGTAAAGGGTCTCCCTCTCCCCCAGGATGCGTTTCAGGTCGTCCATCGCCTCCGGGTTGCCGGCCATGGGCCGCGTATCGCCCTGGGCCACGACCCGCGCCATATGCGCCTCCGGCGCGCAGCGCAGCCATACGGTGAAACAGCCGCCCAGCAGCCGGTCGAAGGTCGCGGGCTCGGAGACGATGCCGCCGCCGGTTGCGATCACCGCCGCCGATCGGTCCGCGAGAACCCGGTCGAGGGCGCGCCGTTCATAGCGGCGATAGGCGGCGTGGCCCGAGAGGTTGAAGATTTCCGGGAGACTCATCCCCGAATCGACCTCGATCTCCGCCGCCAGTTCGATAAAGGGAACCCCCAGGGCCGCGCCCAGGGCGCTGCCCAAGGTGCTCTTGCCCGCGCCGCGCAGCCCGATCAGAGCGATCCGCCCGCCCCGCCCGCCGGCGACCGCGCGGCCGAAATGCCGGTCCAGCAGGTGCGCGGCCTCGGTCAGGGCCGGGCCGTCCAATTCCGCGAGGCGGTCGACCATCCGGTCGAACTCCGCCGGGCGGTCCGTGCCTTCGCGGATCAGGCGATCCAGTGCGATGCCCAGGGCGGCCGCGACCGCCCGCAGGCGCGCGACCGAGATGTTGCCTCGGCCGGATTCGAGCTGGGCCAGATAGCGTTCCGATACGCCCGAATCGCGGGCGAGCAAACGGCGGCTCATGCCCCGGCGCGCGCGCAAAGCGCGGACCCTTGCGCCCAGCCCGGCCAGGAAATCCCCCTCGCCGGCCGCAAGCGCGCCATCGGCGACAGCGGATGGTCGAGAAGCGAGAAGAGGTTGCGCCACCATGTCGTTGGAAGCCTATCGGAACGAAGCTGCGCAATACTGTAGGTGTGTCATCAGCGTTATGCAATATAGTGCTTGTTGCGAGGAAACCGCTTGCCTATCATCATCGCCGCGCCTTAAGGCAGTCCGTCCGTTTCAAGGTCGCCGGAGCAGCGTGTGCCAGGCACGATCAACATCCTCGTCGGAACGATGACCGGGACCGCGGAAATCGTCTCCGAAGACCTCCAGGAAGCCCTCGGCGAGGAGGGCTGGGAGGTAGAACTCATCCTCATGGACGATCTGGACGAGAGCGTGTTCGACCGGGCCGGCGTCTTCCTGATCTGCAGCTCGACCTATGGCCAGGGCGACGTGCCCGACAACGCCATGGGCTTCTACGAGGGGCTCAAGAAGAACCGGCCGGATCTCGGCCATGTCCGCTACGGCGTCATCGCCCTGGGCGATTCGACCTATCACGACACCTTCTCCTTCGGCGGCAAGCGCTTCGACGAGCTTCTGACGGAATTGGGCGCACGGCGCATCGGCGATGTTTTCGTCCACGACGCCAGCTCGGACGCAGTGCCGGAGGAGGTCGGGGTCGAATGGGCGCGAGCCTGGGCCGAAGGGCTGGGGGGCGAAAAGGCCGACGCCGCCGATTGACGGCGACGCGGCCGAAAAGAAGGGGTTCGCGATGGCCGGGTTTTGCGAGATCGACCGCTCGACGCAGCCCGCCACGATCCATGTCCCCCGCGACTTCAACGCCGCCCACGACCTGATCCACCGCAACCTCGCCGCCGGGCGGGCCGAGAAAATCGCGATACGCGACGATGTGGGCGCCTGTACCTACGGCGAACTGGCCGAGCGCGCGAACCGGGCGGGCAACGCGCTCCGCGCCCTGGGCATGGGAATGGAGCAGCGCGTCCTCATGATCATGCTGGATTCGGCGGACTTCTCCGCCGTCTTCCTGGGCGCGATCAAGGCGGGCGGGGTCGCGGTGCCGGTCAATACCCTGCTGACCACCGCCGACTACGCCTTCATGCTGCGCGACAGCCGCGCCCGGATCGCCGTCGTCTCCGCCGCGCTTTGGGACAAGGTCGCCCCGGCCCTCGCAGACCAACCCTTTCTCGAGCATGTCGTGGTCGCCGGGGGCGACGTCCCGGATACGACGCGCCTGAACGATCTTCTCGCCGCGACCGATGCCGAACTCGACCCGGCGCCGACAACTTGCGACGACGTCGCCTTCTGGCTCTACACTTCGGGTTCGACCGGCCAGCCCAAGGCCGCCCTGCATCTTCAATCCCATATCGTGCAGACGGCCGAACTGTATGGCGCCGGCGTGCTGGGCATCGCGGAAGAGGACACGGTCTTCTCCGTTGCCAAGCTGTTCTTCGCCTA
>JABIRQ010000036.1 GCA_018699755.1 Rhodospirillaceae bacterium
AGCCCCGCCGGTGGAAGATCGCCAGGGCGGTCATCGATTCGGCGTGTCCGGCTTCGGCCGCGGCGCGCAGAAGCTCCGCCGCCTGGCGATAGTCCTGGGTCACCCCGGTCCCGTCCCGATACATGCCCGCCAGATTAAACAGGGCATGGGGGCTGCCGGCGGCCCCGGCCTGCGAGAACAGGGCAAGGGCTTGCAACTCGTCCCGGGCCACGCTCCGGCCGTGCAGATACATCAGGCCGAGATTGGTCATGGCATCCGCGTTGCCCGCTTCGGCCAGGCGTTCGAAGCCTTGCGCCGCGGCGGCGAAATCGCCCCGATCGTAGGCGGCGAGGGCGGCATCGAAGGCTTCGTCGGCGCGCGCGGGCGCGGCGGCCAGCAAGCCGATCAGCGCAAGAGCAAGAAGTCGTGGCGCCAAGCCGCGTCCGATCGCCATGACCGGGTTAGAGCGACATGCCATGGGCATCGAAGGCGCGCCGCCATTTGGTGGCGAAGTCGTCGTCGAACAGGATTGCTTCCTCGGCGCTCGAGGTGACCCAGCCCCCGCCCGCCATTTCGCCTTCGAGCTGTCCTGACGCCCAGCCGGCATAGCCGAAGGCGATGAGGAAGCGGCGCGGCCCCCGTCCCTCGGCGATGGCGCGCATGATCGCCTGGCCGGCCGTCATGGCGTAGCGGCCGTCGACCGGAATCGTCGCAGCATCGGCGTAGTCGGCGGTGTGCAGGACGAACCCCGCTTCGGGTTGCACCGGGCCGCCGGCATGCAACAGGACATGGCCTTCGGGGGGATCGTCCGCCTCGACCCCGATCCCGTCGAGGAAGGCGTCGAACTCCTGCGCCGTGAGCAGGCGGTTGACCACCAGGCCGAACGCCCCCTCCGCGTCGTGCTCGACCATATAGATCACGGTCTCGGCGAAGCGCGGATCGGGCATGCCGGGGTTCGCGACGAGCAGCAGGCCCGCGACGCTCTCGGTGCGGTTATCGGGGCCGGGAACCGGGCGCGCGTCGGCCGCGCCGACCAGAGTCGCGAGGACGAGGGCCAGTGCCGCCGCCAACCGGCTGCCCCTGGTCGCTACCGTTCCGTGCGTTCCCTTTGTCACGCTCTCCGTCAGGCCGTCGGCGGTGTCGCCGTCTTGGCCGGGTATTTGGCGTAGAACAGCCGCGCCTCGCTGTCCGTTTCCATCGTGAAAGTGGTGTTGGCGGGGATCCAGACGATGTCGCCGGGGCCGCATTCATAGGTATCGCCGCCCGAAATCGTCCGGTAGTGGCCCGACAGCACGACGATGATCTCGTCGAAATCGATGGTCGACTGCACCTTGGTCTCGGTCATCTCGAGATAGCCGCAGCCCATGGTGTCGCTAACCGAATCGTCCACTGCGCGCGTGATCATCGTGGTCGGGTCGTCGCGCCAGGCGATCGCCTTGCCCTCGCCCTGCCGGTACCGCAGAACCTTGCCCATGGACATGCCCTCCTCATTCCTGGTTTCGCGGCGCGGTTCCCGTCGCCGTGCCGTCGCCGCACCATATCGGCCGCCCGGTCGGGCGACAATCGGCCGCCGCCGCCTGGCGCCTCAAGGCAGGGCGCTCACCCCGCCGTCGACGATCAGTTCCGTGCCGGTGACGAAGGACGCCGCGTCGGACAGCAGAAAGAGGCACGCCGCCGCCTGGTCCTCGGGCCGGCCGATGCGGCCGAGGGGTATGCTCGCCGCGACCTGGGTCTGGGTGGCCTCGTCGCCCTCCCAGCGCGCCTGCATGGGGGTCATCGTCGGGCCGGGATAGATGACGTTGGAGCGGATTTGGTCGCCGGCGAATTGAATGGCGATGGATTTGGACAGGGCGACCAGGGCGGCTTTCGACGCCTGGTAGGCGTCCTGCGGCTTGGTATCGCCGCGCAGGCACTGGATGGTCGAGAAATGCACCATCGACCCGCCGCCCGTCGCCCGCATGGCCGGTACGGCGGCGCGCACCGTGTGGACGGCGGATTTCAGGTTGATCGCCATGACCCGGTCCCAGACGTCGAGGTCGATCTCGACGACCGACCGGTCGCGGTCGAACCACAGCACACCGGCGGTGTTGACCAGATGATCCAGCCGACCCCGGCTTTCGTGAAAGCTGCGGATCGCCGCTTCGACGGCCCCTGCATCGGTCAGGTCGATGCGGGCGTAGTCGGCGCGTCCCGGACCCGCGGGCATGGGCTCCGGCGGCTCCTTGACGTCGATCATCAGGATATCGGCGCCCTGGGCGCATAGCTGCTCGACAATGGTCCGGCCCATGCCGCCGCCCGCCCCCGTGACGATGGCAGCCTTGCCCATGAAACTCATTTCTATTCCTCTTGCAGCCTGTTGAAAAAAGGCCGACAGGCCCTTCGAGACGGCTCTTCGAGCCTCCTCAGGGTGAGGCTGAAGTATTACATTTCCTCATCCTGAGGAGCGCGCAACGCGCGCGTCTCGAAGGATGATTGGCGCATTTCCCTTTTTCAACAGCCTGCTGGATCCGTCCTGCCGATCAGATGCCCACGATGGCCTCGCCGCCGTTCGGGCTCAAGACTTGGCCGGTCACGAAAGCCGATTCGTCCGAGGCCAGAAAGACCGCGGCCTCGGCGATTTCCTCGGGCTCGGCATAGCGGCCGAAAGGAATGCGCGTCTCCGATACCATGCGCATGCGCTCGGCCCCGCGCAGCGTCGTGGCCGGGGTGCGGACATGGCCGGGCGCCAGCGCGTTGACCCGGATGCCCCAGGGTGCCAGTTCCTTCGCCCAGGCTTTGGTCAGGCCGATGATTCCTGCTTTGGCCGCGTTGTAGTGGGGGTCGGTGTCGTCCGCGATCATGCCGTTGATCGAGGAGACGTTGACGATGGCGCCGCCGCCCAGCGCCTTCATGCCGGGAATCGCGGCCTTGCCGCAAAGGAAACAGCCGAGCAGGTGGATGTCGAGCATCCGGTCGAAGCTCGCTTCGTCGATCTCTTCGGTCTTCTTGCCCTCGTCGATGCCGGCGTTGTTGATCAGAATCCCGACCGGCCCGGCGGCGGCAACGGCTGCCTCGGCCGCCGCGCCGTCGCGCACGTCGAAGACGGCCGTCTCGGCCCGCCCGCCGGCGCTCTCGACCAGCCGCGCGGTCTCCGCCGCGCCCGCCGCATCGATATCGTTGACGACGACCGCCGCGCCGCGCCGCGCCAATGCCAGGGCATAGGCCCTGCCCAGACCCGCGCCCGCGCCGGTCACCAGAGCGGTGCGTCCTGCGAGCGAGCGTTCGCAATACCCGTCGCCGACCATGCCGGTCTCCTTTTCGCTGCCGTGCTTCATCGCGGGATCGCCCCCGATGAAAAAGGGGCGGCGTTGCCGCCGCCCCCGATGTTTCGCCGCAATACTCGCGGTCAGTTGGCAGGGTAGATCTTCTTCGGATTCTTGCCCAGCTCATAGGGATCGGTCGTCCCGGTATACTGATAGACCGTGTAGTTGAAGGTGCCGCAGTCGCCGTGTTCGCCGCAGGTCTTGACGCCCGTCAGGCCGTCGTAGTCCTTCGTCGCGAAGATGGCGTCCCTGAGCGCCTTGCGGCCGATATACGCCGTGCCGTCCTCTTCGACGACCATGACCTTCTTGATCGCCATGAGGGCGACCTGGGCCGCGTCGTAGCCGAAATGGTGGAATCCGGCGATCGGCTTCTCACCGAAATTCTTTTCGTACTTTTTCAGGAAGTCCGGATAGTTGACCCCCAGGGCGTCGGCCGAAAGGTCGTTGGACGTGATATGCAGTTTGGTGATCGCGCCGCCGGTCATTTCGATGACCTGGGGCACCAGCGCGCCGTCGGCGGTCAGCAGGATAGTGTTTTCCAGACCGTCGATCGACTGGGCCTGTCGCGTGATATGGGCGATCACCTGCACGAAGTCGGGATAGAAGATCAGGTCGGGCTTGCTCGCCGCGACCCGGGTCAGAACCGGGCGCATGTCCGTGTCGGTCGGGGCCACCGCTTCCTTGCCCAGGACCTTTCCGCCCAGGTTTTCGAAGGAATCGAGATAGGCCTGCACCAGCCCTTCGGCATAGGGGCTGCCGTCATGGATGCCCACGGTGGTTTTGGCGCCCGCCTGGTTGTAGGCCCAATCGGCGGTCAGCGCGCCGGCCCAGGAATCGTTCCAGACGACGCGGACGAAGCCGTCATAGTCGGCCGAGCGATCCGGCGCGGTCAGCGGCGGCGCGGTCGGCGAGACGCCGATGGTTGGAATGCCGGACTTCCACAGGATCGGCGCGCCCGGTGTCGCGGCGCTCGAACAGGACGGGCCCACGGTGACGAGGACCTTCTGGTTGGCGGCCAACTTGGTGGCGGCCGTCTGACCGCCTTCGGCGGAGCACAGGGAATCTTCCTCGATGACTCGGATCGGATGACCGCCGATCTCGCCGCCCCAGTCCTCGACCGCGATCTGGACGCCGCGCAACTGGTCAAGACCGAGCGCGGTGTCCGCGCCCGAAAGCACGGCCCAGAATCCGATGACGAGAGGCTCGCCCTTCTGCAATTTCACGACGCCGATTGCGTCTTTCACGTGGTCGTCCGCCTTGACTGTGACGGCGCCGAGCCCGATGCCGACGACCGCCGCCACCGAGAGCATGGATGCGATTGGCTTGAACATGGGTGGTTCTCCTTCCTGTGGCCGGTTCTGGCCCCCGGCCGGTGGCCGGCCGCACTCGACCGGATTCGCGTGGCGATTGTCTCGCGCTTATCGTTTGGCGATATTTGATAGGAAATCGCGCCGGGCGGCAAGCCTGGGTTGTGGTCTCTGTTCGCCACGGCCTGCGGTCCGTATCGATGATGGGTTAGACTGCCCAGAAGGCCGTTGGCCGGGAGACCGATGGGGGAGGGCCGAAAATGAGCCGGATTTCCGTCAAGCCGATGCCCGGCGCGTTCGGGGTCGAGGTCGAGGGCGTCGATCTCAGCCGGCCGCTCGATGCGGAAACGGAGCGCGCCGTCATGGACGCCTTCCATGGCGGCCGGATCATGGCGATTCGCGGCCAGAAGCTCGTCTTCGACGAGTTCGACCGCTTCACCAGGCGCTTCGGCGACCAGGACGCCCATTTCCTGGATCACCTGCGCCTGCTCGGCCACCCGGCGATCCTGATGCTCTCCAACATCTTCGAGGACGGCAAGCCCGTCGGGGTGTTCGAGGGCGCCGCCTTCTGGCACACGGATGTCGCCTATCGCGACCCGCCCAACAGCGCGACCATCGTCTATGCCCTGGAATGCCCGGCCGGCGGCTGCCCGACCCATTTCGCCGACATGTACGCGGCCTATGACGATCTGCCCCAGGCGGTGAAGGATCGGATCGACGGCCTGAAAGTGATTCATCATTACGGCAACCGCGACGACATGGACGAGGATTCGCCCCAGTCCGCCGAGCGCCTGACGGCCGAGCAGAAAAAGAAGGTGCGCAACGTCGTCATGCCCCTGGTGCGCACCCATCACGTGACCGGGCGCAAGGCCCTCTACGGCGTCGCGGGATCGTCCTTCCACATCGTCGACATGCCCGACGACGAGGCGCTCGATCTGCTCGATTCCCTGAAGGAACACGCCCTCCAGCCCAAATACCTCACCGCTTACGACTACGCGGCCGGCGATGTCGTCGCTTGGGACACTTATGCGACCCTGCACAAGGCGACCTTGCAGAAACCGGCGACGAAGCCGGAGGACCGGCGCGTCCTGTGGCGGGTGAGCGTAACGGGCAAGCCGCAGATCTTCCGCGACGGGCCCCAGGCCACTTAGCGCGCTTTCCTCGGCGCTAGGCAGGGGCCGCGCGGGGTGTCACTGTCGGTCCCTTCGGCCCAGCCACCCCATTCGGCCAGCCCTTTGTGAGCCATTCTCCGCCGCCCGTCGCCTTGCCCGAGGCCCGCTACGATCCTCTGCGGGCGACCTTGCTGATCCTGATCACCCTGAGCCTGTTTCCGGTCATGGATTCCTGCGCCAAGTATCTGGTGCAGAACGGCTACGACTTCATCCAGGTGGTCTGGGCGCGCTACGCCTTCCATGTCGCGGCGACGCTCGTCTTCATCGTTTCGTCCCGGCGCCGGTTGTGGCTGCGCCTGCCGCGGGGGCCGGGCCTGCAACTCCTGCGCGCTCTTTTGCTGATGGGGGCGACCGGCCTGTTCTTCGCCGCCCTGCGCGTGATCGACCTGGCCGAGGCCGTGGCGGTCAACTTCGTTGCCCCGTTGCTCGTCGTCGTCTTTTCCGTGGTCCTGCTGGGCGAGCGGGTGGGGCTGCGGCGCTGGGGCGCGGTCGCGGTCGGCTTCGTCGCCATCCTGATCATCCTGCGGCCGGGCACGGGGATTTTCCAATGGGCCTCCCTGCTGGTCGTCGGCGCGGCCGCCTGCAACGCCCTGCACCAGCTCGTCACCCGCAAGCTCAGCGCGATCGACCACCCGATGACGACACTGTTCGTCTCCGGCCTGGTGGGTGCGGTCTGCCTCAGCGCGATCGTGCCGTTCCACTGGCGCGACCCCGACCTTCTGGGCTGGGGCCTGATGGCGGCGATCGGCGGCATCGGCGCGGTCTCCCACTACTCCCTGATCCGGGCTTTCCAATATGCCCCAGCCTCCATGCTCGCGCCCTACGGCTACACGCAGATCGTGGCGGCGACGGCGATCGGCTACGCCGTCTTTGGCAACTTTCCCGATCTCTGGACGATCCTGGGCGCGCTGCTGATCATCGCCTCGGGCCTCTATGTCGCCTATCGCGAGGCGATCTCGCGCCGCCTGACCCGGGCCAAGGAACGAGGGGCCGCGGCGTGACCGGATCGGCGGTGCCAGGCATCCCGGCCCCGGTTCGGGCTGTCCTCTTCATGCTGGGCGCGGTCGTGCTGTTCACCCTGATGGACGTCTTCGCCAAGGCGATGGCCGAGCATTTCCACACGGTGCAGATCGTCTGGGCGCGCTACGCCTTCCACATCCTGATCCTGTTCGTGCTGATGCCCCGGCGGCTGTTCCGGGTCTACGGGCGGACACGCAACGCGCGCCTACAGGTGCTGCGCGGCACCCTCATCCTGGCGGCGACCAGCATCTTCTTTACCGCCCTCGGCTATGTGCCCCTGGCCGATGCGGTCGCGGTCGACATGCTCGCGCCTCTCTTCGTCGTGGCGCTTTCGATCCCGATCCTGGGCGAGCGGGTCG
>JABIRQ010000410.1 GCA_018699755.1 Rhodospirillaceae bacterium
CGACCCGGCGGGTCCATGCCGTGGAGATCGAGCCCGTGCCCGTCACGGACGGGCCGGGCACCCTGCCGCCGCCGCGCGCGGGCGAGCCGGCCCTCGAAATGGTCGACGTCACCTTCACCTATTCGGGTCGGGGCGAGGCGGCCCTGGACGAGGTGTCCTTTTCGATGGGCGAAGGCACGACGACCGCCCTGGTCGGGCCCTCGGGTGCGGGCAAGTCCACGGTCGCCAGCCTGTTCCTGCGCTTCTGGGACCCGCAGACAGGCGCGGTGCTGATGGGCGGGCATGACGTGCGCGAGGCGAAGCTCGACGATCTGCGCCGGCGCATCGCCCTGGTCGCGCAGGACACCTATCTGTTCAACGACACGATCCGGGCCAATGTCCTGATTGCCCGGCCCGAGGCCTCGGAGGAGGATGTGCGCTCCGCCCTCGACCGGGTCGCCCTGCTGGAATTCGTCGAATCCCTGCCCAAGGGGTTGGGCACCGTGGTCGGGGAACGGGGGGCGCAGCTCTCGGGCGGGCAGCGCCAACGGGTCGCGATCGCCCGCGCCTTCCTCAAGGACGCGCCGATCCTGGTGCTCGACGAGGCGACCTCCCATCTCGACGCGATCAGCGAGCAGGTCGTGCGCCGCGCCCTGACCGAATTGATGGCCGCGCGCACGACGGTGGTCATCGCCCATCGCCTGTCGACCATCCGGGACGCCGACCAGATCGTCGTGCTGAGCGAAGGGCGGCTGGTCGAGACCGGGCGGCACGAGGATTTGCTGGCCAAGGGCGGCCTCTATGCCCATCTGGTGTCGCGCCAGCTCTCCAGCGCCGCGGATGCGGCGGCGGAATAGGCGACGGGCAAGCCGTTACAGTTCCGTGAAAGACTTCGTGGCGATCGAGGAGACGGCTTCGCTGCGACGACTTTGCCGTTCGGGAAGACAGCGAAAGCCCGCGCGCGACCCAATTGTTTCTCTGTTCCGGAGACGTCTTGGAACCTCGGGGTAAATCAAGTCCTGGAAAGGACGCCCCCGGGTCGCTATATCTAACTTGTTTCCCGCATGCTTTGTCTTTGCCGAAACTCGATAGCCCATGGGGGCATCGGACGGGGGGACAATTTTTCCGGCGGGGGAGATCGAGGCCATGGCCAACCAGAAGAAACAAAGCCGATCCCATATCATCCTGACCTCCCATCCGGGCGGACGCAGCGACAAGCCCGTGCCCATCACCTGGGGCGCGCCGACCGCGGCCGAGCGGGGACCGGTGATCGGCACGGTGACCGATCCCAAGCGCCGCAACGTGATCGGCACACATTCGGGCTCCTATGCCGTCTATCGGGCGTTGGCCGTGGCGTCCGGCGCCTTGAGTCCGCTGCACATCCCCGATCTGACCAACACCGCGCCGGCCGAGCCGATCGGCCCCTTCGGCCAGTGGTTCGACCCGGAGAAGATCGTCTCGCTCGACCCTTGGGGGCATATGACCAGCGAGGCCTTCGCCGGGATGATCGCCGAGGGCTACGACATCCGGCCGACCATCGCCGTGACCAAGGCCCATTTGAAAATGCCCGAGATCGACGAGGCGATGGAGTCCGGGCGGCTGCGTTCCGACAACCGCATCCTGGGCCCGACCGGCAATGCGCGGGTGACCAAGGCGGCGGTCGAGCCGGTCTGGTACCTGCCGGCCATCGCCGGGCGCTTCGGCATCGAGGAGAGCGAGCTGCGCCGCGGATTGTTCGAATACACCGGCGGCATGTTCCCTGAACTGGTCACGCGCCCCGACCTCAAGGTTTTCCTGCCGCCCATCGGCGGCCATACCCTGTATTTCTTCGGCGATCTTTCGGGCCTGGGTAAGCCGGAAACGGAAATCGCCTGCCGGGTCCACGACGAATGCAACGGCTCCGACGTCTTCGGCTCGGACATCTGCACCTGCCGACCCTATCTGACCCACGGCATCGAGGTTTGCATCGAGACGGCCCAACGCGGCGGCTTGGGCATCATCGTCTACAACCGCAAGGAAGGCCGCGCCCTGGGCGAGGTCACCAAGTTCCTTGTCTACAACGCGCGCAAGCGCCAGGAGGGCGGCGACCGGGCCGACCGCTATTTCGAGCGCACGGAATGCGTCGCCGGGGTGCAGGACGTGCGCTTCCAGCAGCTCATGCCCGATGTGCTCCACTGGCTCGGCCTCAAGCGCATCGACCGCTTCGTCTCGATGAGCGACATGAAGCACGACCACGTCACCGGCAGCGGCATCGAGATCGGCGAACGGGTGCCGATCCCGGACGAATTGGTGCCGCCCGACGCGCGGGTCGAGATCGACGCCAAGATCCATGCCGGCTACCACACCGACAAGGCCACGCCGACCGAAAGCGACCTGACCATCGCCAAGGGCCGGAGCCTGAACGATTGAGCGAGAGAGTCTCGTGACCCTCGCGCCGGCCGAAACGGCGGCGACGCCTTCCGGCGATGCCGACGCAGCCGTCGCATGGCTGCGTTCGCCCGAAGCGATCCGCGCGCGTTGCGGGGCCTTGTTCGATCTGGCGCGGGCCGGCCGCTCGGCCCATTTCGACTATCGGCCCGAACGGCTTGATGCGGCGGCCGAACTGGTCCTGACCGTGATCCGCGATTCCTATCCCGACCTGGTTGTCCCCTATCACAGCCGCTGGCGCCATTTCGAATTCGACGGCATCGACCGGTGGGGCCGCCTGTCCAAAGCTCTCGAGGGGGTGGGCCGGGCCGAACGCGCACGGGCGCGGTTCGATCTGGCGGTTGTCAGCGTGTTGCTGGATGCCGGGGCCGGACCGGACTGGTCCTATCGCGAAGCGGCGGCGGCTCTTGTCCACCGCCGATCCGAGGGCTTGGCCGTGGCCAGCCTGGATATGTTCGCCGCCGGGCGCTTTTCGTCCGACCCCGCCTCGCCCCTGCGCGCGGACGCGGACGCGCTTGCTGGGATCGATAATTCGACTATTGCAGAATCGTTCCAGGCGTCGCCCGAAAACCCGCTCGTCGGGCTGGAGGGGCGGGCCGGATTGATGCGCCGCTTGGGCGCGGCGCTGCGCGCCAAGCCGCGCTTTTTCGGCGCCGAGATGCCCCGGATCGGCAATCTCTACGATCTTCTTGCGGGACAGGCGGAGGATGGCGTCCTGCCGGCGCGTCGCATTCTCGCGGCCGTGCTCGATGCGTTCGAGGATATCTGGCCGGGCCGGGTGGCGATCGGCGGGCGTAATCTGGGCGATGTCTGGCGCCATTCGGCCATTCATGCGGACGACCGGGTGGACGATCCAACGGACGGGCTGGTGCCCTTTCACAAGCTGTCCCAATGGCTGTCCTATTCCCTGGTCGAACCGCTGGAGGAATCGGGCATCCGCGTGACCGGGCTCGACGAGCTGACCGGCCTGGCGGAATATCGCAACGGCGGGCTGTTCCTCGATACGGGGGTGATCGAAGCGCGCGATCCGGCGCTGGCCACGCGGTCTCTTTCGGTCGATGCGGAGCCGGTGGTCGAATGGCGGGCCTTGACCGTCTGCCTGCTCGACGAGACGACTGCCCTCATTCGGGACAATCTCGGCCTCGACGCCGAATCCCTGCCACTGGCCAAGGTGCTGGAGGGCGGGACCTGGGCGGCCGGGCGGCGCATCGCGCGCGAGATGCGCGCCGATGGTGGCCCGCCCCTCGTCATCGTCAGCGACGGCACGGTCTTCTAGCGACATTCAAAACGGATAAATGGGGGAGAGGCCGCCATGGCCGGAGACGTCATCGTTATCGATCACCCGGTGGTGCAGCATAAGCTGACCCAGATGCGGGACAAGGAGTCGCCGCCGCACGAGTTCCGGCGCCACCTGCGCGAAATCAGCATGCTTTGCACCTACGAGGTCACCCGCGACCTGCCGCTGACGGAGCGGGAAATCGAAACGCCCGTGGGCCCGACGCGCGCGCCGACCCTGGCCGAGCGCAAGCTGTGCCTCGTCTCGATCCTGCGCGCCGGAAACGGCATCGTGGATGGGATGCTGGAGGTTCTGCCGACCGCCAGCGTCGGCCATATCGGCCTCTACCGCGATCCCGAGACCCTGGTCGCGGTCGAGTATTACTTCAAGATGCCCGAGGACGTGGACGAGCGGCACATGTTCGTCGCCGATCCGATGCTGGCGACGGCGAATTCCGCCATCGCCGCCGTCTCGCGCTTGAAGGAAACCAATCCGCTGTCGATGAAGCTGGTTTGCCTGGTCGCCGCGCCCGAGGGCATCGAGGCCTTCCACGGCGAACACCCGGACATCACCATCTACACCGCCGCGGTGGACAGCCACCTGGACGAACACGGCTATATCGTCCCCGGCCTGGGCGACGCCGGCGACCGGTTGTACGGGACGCGGTAATATTGGCTCCCCCGCACGGAGCGGAGGAGCCAATTGCAACGCCGTTATCGCTTGCTGTCAGGCGTAGTCTTCACAGGCTTCCAAGTTGCGCCCGGCGAGGTTGTCGGGGGAAGTCGTCGGTTATCAGACACCGTGGTGTAGTTCGGTCTGTCCCCGCCACGGGGGCCGACTTCCTGGAAGATTCCACCCTTGTTTCCGGTATTGGAGCCCGGCTTCTGCGTACGCTTAGTCATGGTAATACTCCGTTTGTCGAGGTTGACATCCATGACCAGGCGGGATTCTCTGTCGTGGTTGCAAAGCGAAGGCCCGCCTGATCGGGTCCTTCAGTTGGCGGGACGAGGGGATCAGCCTCGTCCCGCTTCCATTTGGACCACCATATTTATGCTGCTCAGCAGTGCGGTCGCACAAGTTCTTGATTTGTCCACAACATTGCGAAAGTTGGGGATAACTTCTTCACCAACCGTTCGAAATTTCCGGCGTTTTCGACTCCGGAATCAGGCTATTCCGCCGCAGGGCGGCTGATGAAGAGGGGTGCGGCGTCGGCCCAGACCGTATCGGCCATCGCCTGGACGTCGCGGATCAGTTCGGCTTCGTCGATATCGGCGTGGCGGCGGTTCGCAACCACCAGCCGTCCGTCGACCATGACGTCGGTCACGTCGGAGCCGTTGGCGTTGTAGACCAGATCGGCGACGACGTTCTCGGGACGCACGGGGGCGACCCAGGGGGTGCGCATGTCGACCAGGATCAGGTCGGCCTTCTTGCCCGCTTCGAGGGAGCCGATCTCATCCGCCATGTTGAGGCAGCGGGCGCCGCCCATGGTGGCGAGTTCCAAGGCGTCCCAGGCGTCGAGCAGGGCCTGATCGCCGGTCGTGATGCGGCCCAGCAGGATCGCCGCGCGCATCACCTTGAACATGTCGTTGCTCATCCAGTCTGTGCCGAGCGAGACCTCGATCTTGGAGGCGTAGAACTTGTCCATGGGCGGGTAGTAGGCGCGCTTTCCGACCAGATAGGCGGTGTGGGAGAAGCGGCTGTCCGTTTCCTCCATCAGCGCGATCTCCTCGTCGTCGACGAAGACGCAATGGACCAGCATCGTGTCCGGGCCGAGGCAGCCGTGGTCGTGGAGGAAATTCACGGCGCGCTTGCCGTAGGCCTTCTCCATGAAGCCCTGCTCGGCGGGGACCGAAGCGCAGTGCAGATGCAGGCCCAGGCCGTATTGCGCGGCCAGCTCGCGGCAGCGATCCATGGTTTCGGGCCGCATCCGGTCCGGGCCGTCCGGCGCCATGCGGCAGGTCACCCGCCCGTCGCCCGCGCCCTGCCATTCCTCGAACAAAGCGACGGCGTCGTCCAGGTCGCGCTCGGCGACCTCGGGGATCCAGTCCCGCTCGTTCCGGCTCGGATCGATGGTGCCCGTGTTCATCTCGCGCACGCAGGCGCCGACGATGGCGCGGATGCCGAGATCGACCGCGACGCGCGCACTCTCGGGCTGGTGCCACCACATTTCGTTGACCGTGGTGGTGCCGGTGCGCAGGGCCTCCAGCCCGTGCAGCAGGCCGGGCAGATAGACATGCTCCTTCCGGACGTGGTCTTCCTGGAACAGGATGCCGCGCTTGAAGGAATTGCCGCCTTCCTTCTTGGCGTCCTCGGTCGTCGCCTTGTTGAAGGCCCCGACGAAATGCAGATGGGTGTTGATCAGGCCGGGCAGGACCGCCTTGCCCTCGGCGTCGATCCGCCGGTCGGCCTTGAAATCGCCGGGCAGGCCGCTTTTCGACCCGGCATAGGCGATGCGATCGCCATCCACCGCGACGACCCCGTCTGGCCAAGTCGTCCCGCGCCCGGTCATCGGGATCACCCAGCCGTTTTCGATCAGGGTCTTGGTCATTGCGGTTTCTCCCCTTTGCGCGCGCCTATGTGCCCGGTGGCGCGTCTCTCAGCGATAGTGCGGAGCCGAAGGCTTCGCGTTCAAGCCTCCTCCCCGTCGAGCGCCCGAAATGGACCCTCGCGGGCGTCGAGGAAGGCCTTGAGCCCTTCCTCGAACAGCATGCGGAACCAGCGCCGGCCCTCGTCCGTGCAATGAAGCTGGGCCGTGGTCTCGGCGTTATAGGCCCAGGAGTCGCGCAGCCCGGCAATAAGCTGGGCGTTGTTGACGGCCAGCTTGTTGAACTTGATGCCGGGGACGGGCACGCGGGACAGGCGGCGGGTCATGCGGGTGGCCTCTTCCATCAGCCGGTCGGCCGGCACGGCCTTGTTGACCAGGTGATATTGCGCGGCCTCGCGCCCGTCGACGATATCGCCCGTGAACATCAGGTATTTCACGTGGCGGATCGGCGCGGTCCAGGGCATGAACAGGCTGGGCGGCGCGCTGGCATGGCGGATTTCTGGTTCGCCGATGCCCGCATCCTCGGCCGCGATGGCGATGTCGCAGGCCATCATCAGCTCCATCCCGCCGGCCAGGGCATAGCCGTTGACGGCGGCCACGGTGGCGATCGGGGCGCTCCAGATCGTGTAGAGACGCTCGGCATTGGCCAGGATATCGGCGCGCCAATCCTCGATGCTCATATCGTAGTTCTCGGCGCCCAGATCGTAGCCCGTCGAGAAGGCGCGGCCCGACCCGGTCAGCAGCAGGGCGTTGATGCCCGGGTCGGCGCTGGCCCGCTTGACGGCGTCGTCCAATTCGTCAAGCAGGGTGCCGTTCAGGGCGTTCAGCTTGTCGGGCCGGTTCATGGTCACCGTGACGAAGGCGTCGTCCGGATCGGGCTCGTAGAGGATGGTCTCGTAGGCCATGGCGCCCCTTCGTGGCATGCGGCGGAATTTGGGTCCCCGGTTTGTAGCCTTCGACCGCGCCCTGGGGCCAGCCCGGCTTTCTCAAACTCCTTACGTCCTGCGCCGGTTCAAGATGGCGACAGGGTAGGAGGGTGGCGCAGCGGGATGCGGCGCATCGGGCAAGCTGCTCGACGCATCCTGTCGCCATCTTCAACCGGCCCGAAGGGTCGCCTTGCGGCGGCCGCCTGCGGGCGAAAGACGCTCGATCGTAAGGTTTGATATGCTTTTCGCGTCTTTCGCTCGCATTCGACTCGCCGCGAGGCGACGCAGGATGTAAGGAATTTGAGAAATCCGAGCTAAAGTGCGGCCGAGCATTTTCGAGGGAGCCCGCCATGACCAACCGCCCGCCGGCCGAGCCCGGGATGCGACTGGAAGACGTCGACACCCCGGCCCTGATCATCGATCTGGACGCCTTCGAGGCCAATCTCGCGCGCATGGCGGCCGATGCCGCCGCCGCGGGGATGGCCCTGCGGCCCCATGCCAAGATGCACAAATGCCCGACGATCGGCTTGAAGCAGATGGCCTTGGGTGCGGTCGGCATGTGCTGCCAGAAGGTCAGCGAGGCCGAAGCCATGGTGAACGGCGGCATCCCGGACGTGCTGGTCTCGAACCAGGTGGTCGGCGCCCCGAAGATCGCGCGCCTGGCCTCCCTCGCCACGCGGGCGCGAGTCGGAGTCTGCGTCGACGATCTTGAGAATGTCGATCAGCTGAGCGCGGCGGCCGAAGCCTTCGGCGTCGATTTCGAGGTCCTCATCGAGATCTCCCTGGGCCGCTGCGGGGTCGAGCCGGGGGAGGCTGCGACGGCCCTGGCCAAGCGCATCGAACGGGCGCCGCGCCTGCGTTTCGGCGGCCTCCATGTCTATCACGGCGGCGCCCAGCATATTCGCGAGCGGGATGAGCGGCGCGAGGCGGTCGACTATGCGGCGGGCCGGGCGCGTGCGGCCAAAGAAGGGATCGAGGCCGCGGGCGTCGCCGTGCCGCGGGTCACCGGGGCCGGCACCGGCACCTACGAGTTCGAATCGGCGAGCGGCGTCTACAATGAATTGCAATGCGGCTCATACGCCTTCATGGATGCTGACTATTCGCGCAACCGGAACGAGGGCGGCGCGCCCTACGACCGCTTCGAACAAAGCCTGTTCGTCTATGCCACGGTGATGAGCCGCCCGGCGCCGGACCGGGCGGTTTGCGACGCGGGGCTCAAGGCGTCGAGCGTCGATTCCGGCCTGCCCCTGGTGGCCGATGCGGATCTGGACGCCGAATACACCGGTGCCTCGGACGAGCATGGCACGATGCGCCTGGGGTCTTCGAACCGGACCTTGAAGCTGGGCGACAAGATCAAGCTGATCCCCGGCCATTGCGACCCGACGGTCAATCTCTACGACTGGTATGTCGGCGTGCGCGATGGGCGGGTCGAGGCGGTCTGGCCGATCTCGGCGCGCGGCTGCATGACGTGATCGGAACGGTGTCGCATTCGCGGAGTGGCGCGGCATGACGCGGGCGGATTCGGCGGCGCGGGATCGCGACGATCCGCGCGAAGGCTACGACTGGAGTCCGCGCTCTCCGGTGCGAGCGCGGGACGCCGCCTCCCTGGTGCTGATCCGCGAGGGCGACAGGGGCCCCGAAGTCCTGATGGGCCAGCGCAGCAAGAATCTCGACTTCATGCCCCATCGCTACGTCTTTCCGGGGGGGCGTCTGGATACCGAGGATCATCGGGTTCGCCCGGCGACGGATTTCCGGCCCTCGGTCAAGGACAAGCTGGCGCGCAGCCTGCCGCCCGACCGGGCGCGCGCTCTGGCGGTCGCCGCGATCCGCGAGACTTTCGAGGAGACCGGGTTGATCCTGGGCAAGCCCGCACCGGCGCCTAAGGGCTCCGTGACCGAGGATTGGAAGGGGTTTCTCGATCTTGGGCTCGCCCCGGCCCTGGACGAATTGGACGCCATCGGCCGGGCGATCACGCCGGCCCAGCTGCCCAAGCGGTTCAACGCGCGCTTCTTCGTCGCCCGCGCCGATCATGTCCAGGGCGAGATCGTCGGCAGCGGCGAGCTTATCAATATCGGCTGGCTGCCGGTCGAGGAGGCGATCGCGATGGGCATCGCCGACATCACCGAGATCGTCGCGCGCCTAGCCCTGCGATGGTTCCAGCATCCGCAGACGCGCTTCACCCGCGACCCCCTTCCACTCTACTGCTTCCGCCGGGGTCGCCGGATGGTGATCGAGCGGTAACGGGGCGTCGGGTCAGGCCGGCCGGAAAGTCGTGCCAATCTCGGGCGGGCCGTCGCAGCGGACCCGCTCAGTCTCGACCATGTGAATGAGATGGGCGAGCACGGTCTGTCCGGCCGCCGGGTGCAGTTCCTCGGGCACCTTCGCATACATCCGCGCGACCATTGCGGGAATGGTGTGCAATCCGTCCCGCAGGCAGGCCATGATCTGCTCTTCGCGCAACCGCCGGTGGCCGATCAGCGCCTGGACGAAGCGCCGGGGTTTCCGGATCGCCGTGCCATGGGTCGGCCAATAGACCGTTTCGTTCCGGTCCAGCAGTTTTCGCAACGAGGCGAAATAGGCGTGCATGTCGCCGTCGGGCGGCGAGACCACGGTGGTCGACCAGCCCATGACGTGATCGCCGGAGAAGAACGTGCCGTCCTCCGGCAGGGCGAAGCAGAGATGGTTCGAAGTGTGACCCGGCGTGTGGACGGCCTCGACCGTGCGGCCCGCCGCCTCGAAACGCTCGCCGTCGCGCAGCGCGATATCGGGATCGAAATCGTAATCCGCGCCCTCCTCGACCCGGGGGCCGGCGCGGCGCGTGCCGTGGGGCCCGAAGGCATAGGTCGACGCCCCGGTGGCGGCCTTGAGCCGGGCGGCCAGGGGCGAGTGGTCGCGGTGGGTGTGGGTGACCAGGATATGGCTCACCGTCTCGCCTTCCAGCGCCGCCGCCAGAGCCGCGAAATGCTCGTCCAGGTCCGGGCCCGGGTCGATCACCGCGACCGTGCCCTCGCCGAGGATATAGGTGCCGGTGCCGTGAAAGGTGAAGGCGCTGGGGTTGCGGGCGACGATCCGGCGGATGCCGGGTGCGACCCGGTCGACCCGACCGTATTCGAAAACCAATTCCCGCTCGAAAGGGATGTCGTCGGCCAAGATTGGGTCTCCTCGTCGGCGTCGTTCCGCCCGGATCGGCTTACCTATACCGCCGGACGGCGGCATGCTACCTCTCGGCCGATCGGAAAGACGGCATCATCATGGCGAATTACCTGGTTACGGGCGGCTGCGGCTTCATCGGGTCCCATCTCGCGGATTCGCTGATCGCCGACGGCCATGGGGTGCGGATCATCGACGACCTGTCGACGGGAAAGCGCGCCAACGCGCCCGAAGGCGCGGAGGTGATCGTCAACACCATCGTCGACGGCGCGGCCGTCGCCCGGGCGCTGGACGGCATGGACGGCTGTTTCCACCTGGCTGCGGTCGCCTCCGTGCAGAAGGGCGTCGAGGACTGGGCCGGGACGCACCGGGTCAATCTCGAGGGCACGATCCATGTTTTCGACGGCGCGCGCGGGCGCGACGGGGGCGCCGTGCGCCCGGTGGTCTATGCCTCCTCCGCCGCCGTCTACGGCGACAATCCGGCCATGCCGCTGACGGAAGAATCCGCCGCGCGGCCCATCTCGGCCTACGGCGCCGACAAGCTGGGCTGCGAGCAGCACGGCCTGGTCGCGGCCCATGTTCATGGAGTGCCGAACACCGGCCTGCGCTTCTTCAACGTCTACGGCCCGCGCCAGGATCCCCGCTCGCCCTATTCCGGAGTCATCTCGATCTTCGCCGATCGCATCGGCCGGGGCGACGGGGTGACGATCTTCGGCGACGGCGGGCAGACGCGCGATTTCGTCTATGTCGGCGACGTGGTGCGTTGCCTGCGCGCGGCGATGGCCGCGCACGAATCGGCTGGGGCAGCCAAGGCTGCCGTCTACAACGTCTGTACGGGGCGCGAGACCACGGTAACGGGCTTGGCCGAGACCTTGGGAACCCTGTGCGGCCGGGAGGTCGACATCGCCCATGACGACGCGCGGACGGGCGATATCCGCGAATCCCTGGGCGACGGCGCGAAGGCCTCGGCCGAATTGGGGTTCCGCGCCGAGACGACGCTCGCCGATGGCCTTGCCGAGACCCTGCGTTCCCTCGATGAGGCGGCCTAGACCCCTGCGCGACATTCTCGTCGCGCTCTGCGCCTGCCTCGCGATGGCGCTTGCCGCGCCCGCGCAAGCCGCTCCGGACATTGACGCGCGGCGCGTCATTCTCGCGCTCTGGGACAAGAACGCGGAAGACGGTGGAATCCGGCTCGCTAAGATTCACCAGCTCGCCGAGATGCCGCTGAATTATCTCGGCCTCGACGTGCGCTTTCACGAAATCCACGACCCCTTGCCGGCGCTGTCGGAGATGGCGGATGTGCGGGGCGTCCTGACCTGGTTCGCCTCGAACGACGCCGAGGATCCCGAGAAATTCCTCCGCTGGTCCGAAGAGGTCGTCGATTCGGGCCGCCGCTTCGTCATCGTCAACTTCGTCGGCTTCGAGGAGGACCGTGCTGGCCGGCCGGTCGGGCTGGATCGCCTCAACCGTTTCACCCAAAAGATCGGCTTTACCCTGAAGCCGGAATGGACCAGCCTGACCTATCGCTGGGAAGAGGGTTACGCCGATCCGGCGATGATCGGCTACGAATATCCCCTGCCCAAGGTTTTGCCGGCCTTCCAGCGGGTCGTGCCCTCCACGGCCGACGCGCATAGCTATCTGATCCTGCGCCAGCGCGACGATCCCGACGTCGAATCCCATCTCGTCATAACCACGCCGCGCGGCGGCTATATCGCTCTCGACTATTCCAACTACTACGACAGCCGCACCTTTCGTCGGCGCTGGATTGTCGATCCGTTCAAGTTCTTCCGCGAAGCTTTCGCGACCGACGAATTGCCCAAGCCCGATACCACGACCCTGTCCGGGCGGCGCATTTATTACAGCCATATCGACGGCGACGGCTGGCGCAACGTGACCACGGTGGAGGCTTATCAGGATGTCGGCCGCCTTGTGCTCTCGTCGGAGGTGACGCTCAAGGAACTGCTCGCGCCCTATCCGGACCTGCCCAGCACGGTCGGTCCGATCGTCGGTGATCTCGACCCGGCCTGGTACGGTGGCGAGGAGGAGATGAAGCTGGCCCGAGAGATCTTTGAGCTGCCCTGGATCGAGGCGGGAACGCATACCTACAGCCATCCTTTCGAATGGCAGTTCTTCGACCCCTACGATCCCGAAAAGGAGCGGCCGTTCCTCAAGGAGTATCCGCCGCGCAAGGCGACCTCCAAGGCCTCCAAGGTGCTTTCCTGGTTCGGCCCGAAGGAGGAGGAGAGACCGGCGTCCGACGCTGCGGCGGGCGGGTGGTATCGCCCCGCCGGCCAACCCGAGACGAAGCAGGAGAAGGAAAACGACCTCGGGAACTACGATCGGCCGCGCGCCTATGCGATCGAGCCCTACGACGCGCGGCTTGAGATCCAGGGCTCCCTCGACTTCGTCAATCGCCTGACTCCGCCGGGTAAGCGGGCGGAGATCATTCTATGGTCGGGCAACACTTCGCCCTATGAGGAGATCCTGCGCCTGACCCGCGAGGCCGGGGTCAAGAACATGAACGGCGGCGACAGCCGCTTCGATCCGGAGTTCCTCTCCTATGCCTTCGTGGCCCCGGTCGGCCGCCAAGTCGGCCGCCAACGCCAAATCTACGCCTCGAGCAGCAACGAGAACACCTATACCGAGCTGTGGACCGACCGGTTTTACGGCTTCCAAAACCTGCGCGCGACGATCGACAACACCGAGCTGCCGATCCGGGTGAAGCCGTTCAACGTCTACTATCACATCTATTCCGCCGAGAAGGACGCCTCGCTCGACGCCGTGATCCAGATGCTCGACTACGCCCGCGCATCCGAGATCGCGCCCGTCGCGGCCAGCCATTACGCGGCGATCGCCGAGGGCTTCTATTCGACCCGTTTCGCGCCTCTGGGCGAGGATGCCTGGCGGGTCGAGAATCGTGGACGCCTGCAGACGGTCCGTTTTGATCGCGGGGTCTTCCGCGGGGTCGATTTCGCGCGCTCGAAGGGGGTCGTGGGCCAGCGCCGCTATCAGGGCAGTCTCTACGTCGCGCTCGACGAAGACCATCCGGCCCCGGTCATCGCCTTGCTGGAGACCGAGCGCCCCGACGTGCCGCCGCCAGCCATCCGGCCCTATCTCGTCCATGGCCGCTGGCAGGTTCGAGGGGTGCGCACGGCGGGTCCCGCGCTCGCGTTCCGGACCCAAGGCTTCGGCGCAGGCGAATTCGTCTGGCGCATGCCTCTTTCCGGGCGTTACCGAATCGAGGCGCGGCGCGCGGGCATGTTGCATTACGAGGCGGATATCGCTGTCGGCGATGACGGCCTGCTTGGTTTCACCGTGCCGCGGGGGGCTGAATTGGAAGAGCTTGAAGTGACGGTGCGGCGGATCGGCGCGGGCGAGGGGTAGAGGGGAAGCCGCGCCGGGAACCGCCGCCTCAAGCCTCAAGGAAACGTGCGGCCACCGCCTTGCAGGCGAGGAGAGCGGCTTTCGGCAGATTGCGCGCGACGGTCGCGGCCCGGTCTGCATCGCGCGAGAGGCAGGCTTGCTCAAGCGCGGTCGCGTAGCCGGTCAATTGGACGGCGCCGAAGGCGCCGGCGGCGGCTTTCAGCGCCAGAGCCTCGCGCTCGAGCGTCGACAGGTCTCGGTCCGCGGCTGCCTGCGTCACCCGTTCCATGCGGCTGGCTGCCTCGGTCAGAAAAGATTGGGCGAGC
>JABIRQ010000035.1 GCA_018699755.1 Rhodospirillaceae bacterium
AGGCGGACGGCGTGAGCCTGGCCGGCAAGGCGGCGATCGTGACCGGCGGGACTTCGGGCATCGGCGAGGCGACGGCGCTGCTCTTTGCCGGGGACGGCGCCAAGGTCATGATCACCGGGCGTGACGCGGAACGGGGCGCTGCGGTCGTTGCCCAGGCGCAAGATATGCCGGGCGAGATCGAATTCCTGGCCGGAGAGATTGTCGAGAGCGGCTTCTGCGACCGGCTGGTCGAAGCGACGACGGCGCGCTTCGGCCGTCTGGACATCCTGGTCAACAATGCCGGCATCTATCCGCCCGCCACCGTGGTTGAGGCCACGGACGCGCTGTGGCGCGAGGCGATGGCGATCAATCTGGACGCGGTCTTCTATCTGAGCCGCGCGGCCGTGCGCCGGATGCGCGACCAGGGCGAGGGCGGGTCGATCATCAACGTCTCCTCCGACTGGGGGGTCGGCGGCGCGACCGGCCACATCGCCTACGGCACGACCAAGGGCGCCCTGCTGAACTTCACCCGCTCCCTGGCCCTCGACCACGCCGGCGAGGGCATCCGGGCCAACTGCCTGTGTCCCGGCGTGACCCTGACCCCGATGGTTGAAGCCTCGCTCCGCAAGCGCTTCGCGACTCTCGAGGAGGGCATGGCGTATCTGGGCGGGTACGTGCCGCTCGGCCGGGTTTCGGAGCCCGTCGAGCAGGCCCGCGCGATCCGCTTCCTGGCGAGCGACGACTCGAGCTACATGACTGGCGCCGTGCTTTCGAACGACGGCGGCACAACGGCGGGATAGAGAAAGAGAGGAATCATGATGCTGAAAGACAAGGTGGCCATCGTGACCGGTGCGACCTCGGGCATCGGGGCGGCGACCGCGCGGCTGTTCGCCGAAAGCGGCGCGAAGGTGATGATGAGCGGGCGCAACGTGGAACGCGGCAAGGTTTGCATGGATGCCGCGCGCGAAGCGGCGGGAGAGGGTGGCGAGGCCGCTTTCCTGGCTGGCGACGTGGCGGACAGCGGTTTTTGCGACCGTCTCGTCGCGGCGGCCGTCGAACGGTTCGGCCGGCTCGACATCCTGGTCAACAACGCCGGGGTCATCCACCGCACCGGCATCCTGGAGACGACGGACGCGGACTGGCTGGAGGCGATGGCGATCAACGTCAACGCGCTCTTCTTCCTCTCCCGCGCCGCGATCCGGCAGATGAAGGAGCAAGGCGCGGGCGGTGCGATCGTCAACGTCTCCTCGGAATGGGGCGTGGCCGGCGCGCACGGACATATCGCCTATGGCGCGAGCAAGGGTGCGGTGGTGAACTTCACCCGCTCCCTCGCCCTGGACCATGCCGCCGACGGCATAAGGGTGAACTGCCTCTGCCCGGGCGAGGTGCGCACGCCCATGCTGGAAGGGGGCGCCAAGAGCCGTTTCGGCGATGTCGAGGGCGGCCTTGCGAAGCTCTCCGAGAATATTCCCATGCGGCGTATTTCCGATCCTATCGAGCAGGCCCGCGCCATCCGCTTTCTGGCGAGCGACGAATCGAGCTACATGACCGGCTCCATCGTCGTGAACGACGGCGGCAACACGGCGGGATAGGCCCAGGGCGGAGCGAACGGCAAACCGGCTTGCGGCGGCCGGCTTTTCTCCCCACATGTGAAGCTGGGTCGCAACGGGGAGAAAGGACGCCGGGCAGGGCCGAGGATGATTTCCACTTTCACCGAGAAAGCGCCGCACGAGGCCGGGTTCGGTGCCGTCTTCGCGGCCGAGATCGCGCCGCGGCTGGGCGAGATCGAGACGGCCCGCAAGGCGCGCCTGCGGGCGATCCGCACCCGGGCGTTAATCGTCGCAGGAGTCGCCCTGGCTGTCACGGCCGGCGGCGCCATCGGGTTTTCGCTTCTGGCCGTCGAGGCGGTGGCGGCCCTGGCGGTCGTCGCCTTCGCCCTGGCTCTCGGCCTCGGCTGGCGCTGGCTATCGGCGCCGCGCGTGGCGCATCGGGAGGCGGTGCGCGAGGTTCTGGTCGGCCCGGTCTGCTGCTTCCTGGGCGGACTGCGCTACGCCCGCGACCCCGAAGACGCGGTCGACACGGGGCGTTTCGCAGCCCACGGCCTGGTCGCCGCCCACGAGGAAAGCCACACCGAAGACCTGTTCGAGGGGCGGCACCGGGGCACCAGCTTTCGCATGGTCGAGGCCCGCCTGCGCGGGCGCCATTCGGCGCGCGCCGGGCGGCGGCGGCACAACGTCTTCCAGGGCCTGCTTTTCGAAGTTCAGGTCCCCGTCCCCTTTGGCGGCCGGACCCTGATCAGCGCCGACCGGGGCCTCGTCGCGGAGGCCATCGCCGGGCTGTTCGAGGCCGGGGATGCGGACCGCATCCAGCGCGTTGGCTTCGACGATCCGGAGTTCGAATCCCGCTACCAGACCTACAGCGACGATCCGGCCGAGGCGCGCCGCCTGATGGGTCCGGCCTTTCGCGCCAATCTCGTGGCCCTGGCCGAGGCCCATGGCGAGGCGCCCCTGGGCGCGGCCTTCGCCGAGGGCATCTTCCGCCTGGCCCTGCCGACCAAGCGCGACCTGTTCGAGCCCGGCTCGATCTGGCGCTCGGCCCTGCGCGTCGAGGCCGATACCCGCCGCCTGCTCGCCGAGGTCGCGATTCCCATCCGGGTCATCGACTACCTCCACGGGGTGCGGCCGGAGGGGGCGAAGTAGGGGCTGTCAGACCGCCGGCTGCTGCTGGGTGATGCAGTGGATACCGCCGCCGCCGCGAGTGATGTCGGTGGCGCGGATCTGGACTAGCTTGCGGTCCGGGAAGGCGGCTTGGATCGCCTCG
>JABIRQ010000034.1 GCA_018699755.1 Rhodospirillaceae bacterium
CCCCGCCGATGCCGGAATCGACCTCGTCGAAGACCAGGGTGTCGGCCGCGCCGACACTGGAGAGGGTGACTTTGAGCGCGAGCATGAAGCGTGCGAGTTCGCCGCCCGAGGCGATCCGCCCGATCGGCCCGAAGGCGGCGCCGGGATTGGTGGATATCTCGAAGGCGACGCGTTCAAGGCCGTTTTCGCCCCAATCGTCTTCGTCGAGCGGGGTCAGCACCGTACGGAATCTGGCTTTTTCGAGTTTGAGGGGCGGCAGTTCCGCCGCGACGGCGGCATCAAGCCGTTTTGCCGCGTCTCGCCGCGCCTGGCCGAGATTGCGCGCGGCCTCCAGATAGGCGTTTCGCGCGGCTTCCGTGCGCGCGGCGAGGGCACGGAACGTCTCCTCCCCGGTGGCAATCCGCGCCAGCTTCGCGGCGATCGCGCCGTACAGTTCGGGCAGATCGGGCACCTCGCAGCGATGCTTGCGGGCGACATCGCGCAAGGCATAGAGGCGATCCTCAACCCGTTCCAGGCTTTCGTCTCCCTGTTCCATATCGATGCCCGTGGTCTCGAGGGCGGCGGCGGCCTCCATCGCGGCCTCGGTCGCGCGTTCCAATCCCTCGGCAACCGCGTTCAACGCGCCGCCCGCCTTGTCTTGAACCCGTGCGATCGCTGCGATCGCCGCTCGCAGGCTCTCTTCGGCGCCGGTTTGTCCGACCAATTCGCGATGGGCGGCGGTCATGCCTTCGGTAATCTGCTCGCTGTTTTTCAGCAGGGCCCGTTTCTCGATCAGCGCGTTTTCCTCGTTTGCTCCGGGCTCCAATGCGTCCAGCTCGCTCAGCGAATGGCGCAGGAAATCCTCTTCGGCCCGCGCGGCAACCAACTCGGCGGCGGCGTCACGCTCAGCGGCGGCCGCTGCTTGCCAGGCGCGATAGGCGTGCGCGACATCGGACAAAAGGGGCTCGAGCCCGCCATGGTTATCCAGTGCGGCCCGATGGGTGGCCGGTTCGAGCAATCCGCGAGCGGCGTGCTGGCCTTGGATCTCGACCAGGGACTCGCCGACTTCGCGCAGCAGGGTCGCGCTGACCGGCTGATCGTTGACGAACGCCCGGCCGCGCCCGTCCGCACCCATCACGCGGCGCAGGACAGGGCCGTCGGGGTCATCGACGCCGTGCTCCTCCAGGAGGGCGCGGACCGGATGGTCGGAGGGAATGGAAAACTCGGCCGTGACGCTGGCTCGCTCGGCCCCGTTCCGGACGAGGGCGATGTCCCCGCGCGCGCCGAGCGCCAAACCGAGAGCGTCAAGCAGGATCGATTTGCCTGCGCCGGTCTCGCCCGTCAGCACGGCCAAGCCACGCCGGAACGAAAGGTCGACCCGGTCGATTAGGACGACATCTCGGATGGACAGCCCGACCAGCATGGCGACCGGATCAGAACAACCAGGCCCAGAAGGAGCCTTCGTCTTCGTTGGGCGCGCGCGCGATCTCGACGCCTTCGACAAGCTGATAGCTGTCGGCGTACCAGGGGTTTTCCGGAAAGTTGTAGCCGAGCACGGCGGCCGTGCGCTGGGCCTCGTCGGTCAGGCCGAGTGCGGTATAGGATTCGACGAGCCGGTGCAGGGCTTCGGGCGTGTGAGTCGAGGTCTGGAACTGCACGACCACGGTGCGGAAGCGGTTGATGGCGGCGAGGTATTGCTGCTGGCGCAGATAGTAGCGCCCGATATCCATTTCCTTGCCGGCCAAGTGATCCTGCGTCAGATCGATCTTTTCGGCGGCATCCGAGGCGTATTTCGTGTGGGGGAAGCGCCGGACGACTTCCTCGAAGGCGTTCAGCGCCAACTCGGTGATGCGCTGGTCGCGTTTTACGTCCGATATCTGCTCGTAGTAGCTGAGCGCCCGCAGGTAATAGGCATAGGCCGTGTCGCGGTTGCCGGGGTGCAGCGAGATAAAGCGGTCGAGCGAGTTGATCGCATCGTCGTATTCGCCGGCCTGGTAGTAGGCATAGCCAGCCATGATCTGGGACTTGGTCGCCCAGACGGAGTAGGGATGCTGCCGCTCGACCTCGGCGAACATATCGGCGGCCTCTTTCTGCCGTTCCTGTAAAAGGAGATCCATGCCCTCGTTGTAGAGAGACTCGACGCTGCCTTCGACATAGGTGGAGTCGACAACTTCCTCATCCTCGTCGTCGGAACCGCAGGCGGCGAGACCGAGGGCGAAGACGGCGACAAGGAGGAAGGGGACGATCGGCCGGATGATCATGAGGCTCGAGTTCTGGTGCGCGAACGAGTTCTGGCCGCATCGGCGCGCGGCGCTATTGCGACGCCGGACTATAGCACCAGTCGAGAGGATCAAATAGAGAAGGGCAATGGCTTGGCCACCGCCGAAATTCGGCTATTGCGGGCTTCGTGATGACGCTTCGATCGTGCTCAGGCGCTGGCGGCGACGGTTTTCACATCCCAAGCGGCGGGCGCGTGGCCGACCTGTTCGAGGGTCATCTCCACCGCACGCCAAGCGGTGTCGTCGGCGAACAGGGCGCGCAAGACGCGGTTGTTCATCTCATGGCCGGTCCGATGGCCGCGGAACTGGCCCAGGATCGGACCCCCGGCCAGATAGAGATCGCCGATGCTGTCGAGCACCTTGTGGCGTACGAACTCGTCTTCGTAGCGCAACCCCTCCTCGTTCAGGATGAGGCCGTCGCGGATAACGATCGCGTTGTCCATTGAACCGCCCAGGGCGAGTCCGGCGGCGCGCAGGCGATCGACATCCTCCGCGAAACCGAACGTGCGGGCCCGACAGACCTCGGACTTGAAGGTGCCGTTGCGCAGAGAGACGTTCAGTGCCTGATGGGACACGGCGGGGTCGTCGAAATCGATTTCGCAGCTCACCGCGAAACAATCATGGGGCAGCAAGGTCGCGACCCTGCCGCCATCGCTGACGGAAATGGGCTTCAACACTTCGATCGCGCGCCGGGGGGCATCGAGATCCACGAGACCGGCGCATTCGACGAGAAAGACGAAGGGTGCGGAACTGCCATCCATCGCCGGCACTTCCGGGCCATCGATTTCAATGCGCGCATTGTCCAGATGGCAACCGGCCAGGGCGGCCATCAGATGTTCGATCGTCCCGACCATGGCGCCATGGTCGTTGCCGATCGATGTGCACAGGCGCGTGTCGACGACCCTGTCCCAGGTCGCCAGCACGATGCGCGCCTCGGGGGCGAGATCGGTCCGTTCGAACACGATTCCCGTATCCGGCCCGGCTGGATGAAGGGTCAGGGACACCTTGACACCGGTATGCAGGCCAATTCCCCTGCACCCGATCGAATTCTTGAGCGTGGTCTGCGCGACTCCGCCCGGTCGGATTCGATTCGTCGCCATAATTCCCCGATTACCCTCTCTCACAAACCTCCGCATTCTTTCGCGGTCGGTTGCTTTCCGGATGTCTTCGCACCCTTTTTGCGCCTATTCCGACCGCGCGTGCGGTGAGTGTCCAGAAGAGTGTAACAAGCCCTTCTGGAGCACTCAAATCACTAAATGTTACATAGTGTTACGCACATCTCGGAGCCTTCCCCAACTTGCCGTCAATTGGCCTGACGGCGCAAGAAAGCGGGGATCTCAAGCAGATCGTCTCCATCCGCCTGCGATGTTCTGATCCGCTCCTCGGGATCGAGGCCGCCCAGGCGCTGCTGGTCCGCCCGCTCGACCTTGGCCGGGCCGGGTACGGGGGGCGTGGCCGGCCGCTCGACCGGCCGCTCCTCGGCCGTTCGTGTCGCCGGTTGGGCTGCTGTCGGCGTGGAGGCCGGTTCGGCATCGCGTGTTCGGCTCGCCCCGGTGACCCGTGCAAACAGGCTTTGGCCACGCTTCTTGGGCCGAAGCTGTTCGCCGCTCGCATTGGTCATGGCCGCCTCGGCAAACGGGTCGGCCGGTTGGCTCGCTTCTTCTGCCTGGCGAGGCGGTTCGACGGGCCGGGGAGCGATGAACGGCTCCTCTCCCGTTGTTTTACGGGCGGCCTCGCCGCGCCCCAACAGCGCGCCGAGGCCCGGGAATCCGGATTCGCGCTCCTTCTCGACGGGCGTTGCCTCGGCCGCCGGTTCGATTGCGCGCTCCTCGACTTCTTCGCGGATGGCCCGCGCGACGGCATGGGCCGAGGGGGCTGCCGTCGCGGCCGGACGAGCCGCAGGCATGACGGCCGTGGCCGCACCGGCATTGTTGGAGCCCTGTTCGGCCATGCGATCGATCCGGGCCGTGACCTCCTGGACCTCACTCGCCTCAACCGGCTCTTGCGTTTGGCGCCGGGCGGTGCGATCGCTGACGAGGCTTAGCGGGGCAGGACGCGGCATGCCGGCTTCGGCGACATCGATTCCGGTGGCGACCACCGAAACCCGCATCTTGCCCTCCATCGCTTCGTCGAAGGTAGAACCGAAGATGATATTGGCTTCGGGATCGACCTCGTCGCGAATGCGGTTCGCGGCCTCGTCGACCTCGAACAGGGTCATGTCCAGGCCGCCCGTGATGTTGATGAGGATGCCATGCGCGCCCTTCATCGAGATATCCTCGAGCAGGGGGTTGGAGATGGCGGCTTCGGCGGCGTCGAGAGCGCGCTTCTCGCCCTCGGCCTCGCCCGTGCCCATCATCGCCTTGCCCATCTCGCTCATCACCGTTCGGATATCGGCGAAGTCGAGGTTGATTAGGCCCGGCATCACCATCAGGTCGGTGACCCCGCGCACGCCGGAATGGAGGACGTCGTCCGCCATGGCGAAGGCATCGGCGAAGGTCGTCTTTTCATTGGCGACCCGGAACAGGTTCTGGTTCGGAATGATGATCAAGGTATCGACATACTGGGTCAGTTCCTCGATCCCCTGTTCGGCGATGCGCATGCGATGCGCGCCCTCGAAATGGAAGGGGCGGGTGACCACACCCACGGTCAGGACGCCCATCTCGCGCGCCGCGCGGGCGATGACGGGGGCCGCGCCCGTGCCGGTGCCCCCGCCCATGCCGGCGGTGATGAACACCATATGGGCGGCCTGCATATGCTCCATCAGCTGGTCC